>NZ_JBBDQW010000040.1:0-6263 GCF_040905785.1 Tistlia sp. | reverse complement strand
TGCCGGTGCTGATCCTGGGCGGCTTCACCTCGATCCCCGGCGCCATCGTCGGCGGCCTGATCATCGGCTACGGCGAGCAGGTCGCCGAGAACTTCGTCGGGCTGGAGATCGGCGGCGCGATCCAGGACTGGTTCGCCTACATGCTGGCCCTCGTGTTCCTGCTGTTCCGGCCCCAGGGCCTGTTCGGCGAACGCATCATCGAGCGGGTGTAGGACGATGCTCTACCGCGAGACCGGCCAGTTCAAGACGACCTACCGCGCCGACCAGGCGATCTTCCCGATCCTGCAGGACAGGATCGGCGTGCTGGCCTTCCTCGCCTTCGCGGTGTTCGGGGTACCGTTCATCGCCGACGCCTACCTGCTCGAGACCATCTTCGTGCCGGTGCTGGTCTTCTCCCTGGCGGCGATCGGGCTCAACATCCTGACCGGCTACTGCGGGCAGCTCAGCCTCGGCACCGGCGGCTTCATGGCCTGCGGCGCCTTCTTCTCCTACAAGCTGGCGACCGGCTTCCCGGAGCTCAACGTCGTCTTCGTGTTTCTGCTCTCGGGCCTCGGCACGGCGGCGGTCGGCGTGCTGTTCGGCCTGCCGAGTCTGCGCATCAAGGGCTTCTACCTGGCGGTCGCGACCTTGGCGGCGCAGTTCTTCCTGGTCTGGATGTTCAACAAGTTCGGCTGGTGGACGAACTACAGCCCGTCGGGCGTGATCTCGGCGCCGCCGCGCGAGATCTTCGGCATCGTGGTCTCCAGCTCCAAGGCCGCACCGGAGGTCAAGTACCTGTTCCTGCTGGTCATCGTGGCGGTGCTGGCGCTGGTCGCCAAGAACCTGGTGCGCAGCCGCATCGGCCGCTCCTGGATGGCGATCCGCGACATGGACATCGCGGCCGAGATCATCGGCATCCGGCCGCTCGTCGCCAAGCTCTCGGCCTTCGCCATCAGCTCCTTCTACATCGGCGTCGCCGGCGCGCTCTGGGCCTTCGTCTACACCGGCTCGGTCGAGGCGCTGGCCTTCCAGATCGAGCGGTCGTTCCAGGTCCTCTTCATGGTCATCCTGGGCGGCCTGGGCTCGATCCTCGGCTCCTTCCTGGGCGCGATCTTCATCGTGCTGCTGCCGATCGCGCTCAACGTCGGGATGCGGGCGATCGACCCGACCATCTCGGTCTCGCTGATCTCGCACATCGAGTTCATGCTGTTCGGCATGCTGATCGTCTTCTTCCTCATCGTCGAGCCGCACGGCCTGGCGCGGCTCTGGCAGATCGGCAAGGAGAAGCTGCGGCTCTGGCCCTTCCCCTACTGATCCTTCCCTGTCGAGTGGCGTCGCGGTTGGCGCGGGGCGGGGCAGGGTGATACCGTGATCGGCGAAAGCGGACGCCGAACAAGAATGGTCCGCATCACACTGGGAGGTACGACACGATGCGCTTCAAGACCCTTTGCCTGGCGGCCGCGGGGGCGGCGGTGCTGGCGGCGAGCGGGCTCCCCGCCCAGGCCGCCGAGCAGTACGTTCCCCTGCTGGTCTACAAGTCCGGTCCCTACGCCCCGAACGGCATCCCGATCGCGCACGGCTGGGAGGACTACATCAAGCTGATCAACGCCCGCGACGGCGGCGTCAACGGCGTCACGCTCGTCTCGGAAGAGTGCGACACGGGCTACAACAACGACCGCGGCGTCGAGTGCTACGAGCGCCTGAAGCGTCCGACGGCGGCGACCTTCCAGCCGCTGTCGACCGGCATCACCTACGCCCTGATCGACCGCATCACCGAGGACAAGATCCCGCTCTTCACCTCGGGCTACGGCCGCACCTCGGGCTCCTACGGGCCGGTCTTCCCCTACGTCTTCACCGCTCCGCTGACCTACTGGTCGGGCGCGGACATCATGGTGCAGTACGCCAAGGAGCAGGAGGGCGGCAGCCTTGAGGGCAAGAAGATCGCCCTGGTCTATCACGACTCCGCCTATGGCAAGGAGCCGATCGCCACGCTGGAGCGGCTGGCCGGGGAGGAGGGCTTCGAGTTCCACGCCTATCCCGTCGCCCATCCGGGCCTCGAGCAGAAGTCGACCTGGCTGCAGATCGGCCGCCAGCTCCGGCCCGACTGGACCTTCATGTGGGGCTGGGGCGTGATGAACTCGACCGCGGTCAAGGAAGCCGCCGCGGTCGGCTACCCGATGGACAAGTTCATCGGCATCTGGTGGTCCGGCACCGAGCCGGACGTGCTGCCGGCCGGCGCCGGCGCCAAGGGCTACAAGGCGCTCGGCTTCCATCAGCCCGGCTCCGACCTGGAGCTGCTGCAGGACGTGCTCCAGCACGTCTACAACGGCGACGAGGCGGCGGCCCGCGAGAAGGGCTGGGGCACCGTGCTCTACAATCGCGGCCTCTTCTCCATGGCCATGGAGATCGAGGCGATCCGCGCCGCCCAGGAGATCCACGGCGAGGGCAAGGAGCTGACCGGCGAGCAGGTTCGCGACGGCTGGGAGACCCTGGACCTGACCGAGGCCAAGCTCGCCGAGCTCGGCCTGGGCGACTTCACCAAGCCGGTGAAGATCACCTGCGAGGACCACGAGGGCGGCGGCCAGGCCTTCGTCCAGCAGTGGGACGGCGAGCAGTGGAACGTGATCTCGGACTGGTACTCGCCGAACCGCGAGCCGCTGGTGGCCGCCTACAAGGCCGACGCCCTGGCCTACGCCAAGGAGAAGGGCATCACCCCGCGCGAGTGCAACTAGCGCGAGGATCGACCGAAGGGCCGAGGACCCCCGCCCCAGGAGCCGGGGCGGGGGTCTTCCCCCTTTTCAGGCTGGATGGGACGCCCCCGCGCGATGAGTGAAGCTGCCGTCAAAGAGAAGCTGGGCCTGGGCGCCGCCGCCGCCGAAGGCGCGCCGGCCCTGCTCAGCGTCAACAACATCGAGGTCATCTACGACCACGTCATCCTGGTCCTCAAGGGCGTCTCCCTGGAGGTGCCGCAGGGCGGCGTCGTGGCGCTGCTCGGCGCCAACGGCGCCGGCAAGACGACGACCCTCAAGGCCATCTCCAACCTGCTGCGCGCCGAGCGCGGCGACGTCACCAAGGGCTCGATCAGCCTGGGCGGCGAGCGCGTCCAGCACCTGACCCCCAACGACCTGGTCAGGCGCGGCGTCATCCAGGTCATGGAGGGGCGGCACTGCTTCGAACACCTGACGGTCGAGGAGAACCTCCTCACCGGCGCCTACACGCGCGGCGACGGCAGCGCCGCCATCGAGCGCGACCTGGAGATGGTCTACGGCTACTTCCCGCGGCTGCGCGAGCGGCGCAGCAGCCAGGCCGGCTACACCTCGGGCGGCGAGCAGCAGATGACCGCCATCGGCCGCGCCCTGATGAGCCGCCCGAAGGTCATGCTGCTCGACGAGCCCTCGATGGGCCTGGCGCCGCAGCTGGTCGAGCAGATCTTCGAGATCGTCAAGACGATCAATGAGGAGCAGGGGGTCTCGATCCTGCTCGCCGAGCAGAACACCAACGTCGCCCTGCGCTACGCCCGCTACGGCTACATCCTGGAAAGCGGCCGCGTGGTCATGGACGGCCCGGCCGAGGCGCTGCGCGAGAACGAGGACGTCAAGGAGTTCTACCTTGGCCTCTCCTCGACCGGCCGCCGCTCCTACCGCGACGTCAAGCACTACAAGCGCCGCAAGCGCTGGCTCGCCTGATGGCCGGCGCAGCGGGCGAGCACTTCGACGACCTGGAGACGCGTGCGCCCGAGGTCCGCGAGGCTGAGCTGCTCGAGCGGCTGCGCGGCCAGCTGGCGCGCGCCAAGGCGACCGAGGGCTACCGCGAGCGCCTCTCCGGCCTCGAGCCCGGCGATCTGCGCAACCGCGCCGACCTGGCGCGCCTGCCGGTGACCCGCAAGGCCGAGCTGATCCGCCTGCAGGGCGAGCGGCCGCCCTTCGGCGGCTTCAACGCCGTCGCCCCCGGCGCCGCCGGCCGAATCTTCGTCTCGCCCGGCCCGATCTACGAGCTGGAAGGCCGCGAGAGCGACTACGGCCGGGTCGCCCGCGCGCTCTTCGCCGCCGGCTTCCGGGCCGGCGAGGTCGTGCACAACTGCTTCGCCTACCACCTGACCCCGGGCGGCTGGATCATGGACGCCGGCGCCCGCGCGCTCGGCTGCGCCGTGGTCCCGGCCGGCGTCGGCAACAGCGAGCAGCAGGTCGAGGCGATCGCCCACCTGCGGCCCGACGGCTACGCCGGCACGCCGGACTTCCTGAAGGTGCTGCTCGACAAGGCGGCGGAGCTCGGCCGCGACTGCGGCTCGCTGCGCAAGGCCCTGGTCTCGGGCGGCGCCCTCTTCCCCAGCCTGCGCGCCGAGTACGCCGAGCGCGGCGTCGCCGTCAGGCAGTGCTACGCCACCGCCGAGCTCGGCCTCGTCGCCTACGAGTCCGAGGCGATGGAGGGGCAGATCGTCGACGAGGGCTGCCTGCTCGAGATCGTGCGTCCCGGCACCGGCGAGCCGGTCGCCGAGGGCGAGGTCGGGGAGGTCGTGGTGACCACCTTCAACGAGGCCTATCCGCTGATCCGCCTGGCCACCGGCGACCTCTCGGCGATCCTGCCCGGGACCAGCCCCTGCGGGCGCACCAACCTGCGCATCAAGGGCTGGCTCGGCCGCGCCGACCAGACCGCCAAGGTCAAGGGCCAGTTCGTCCACCCCGAGCAGATCGCCGAGACGGTCCGGCGCTTCCCCGCCGTGGTCAAGGCGCGCCTCGTCGTCGAGCGCGCGGGCGAGCAGGACCGCATGACCCTCCAGGTCGAGACCAGCGGCGCCGAGCCCGCACTCGGCGCCCAGCTCGCCGACGCCCTGCAGGCGGCGACCCGGCTCAAGGGCGACGTCGAGCTGCTGGCGCCGGGCAGCCTGCCGAACGACGGCAAGGTCGTCGACGACCGGCGCAAGTACGACTGAGGTGGCCGATTCGAGGGGCGAGGGGCCCGATCCGGCCTGGCAGGAGGCCTTCTTCGCCGGCCTGACCCTGGACGTCTGGCGCGCCGCCGTCGACGAGGAGCGCCTGGCCGCCGAGTGCGACTTCATCGCCGACGCCCTCGACCTCGACGCCGAGGCGACCCTGCTCGACGTGCCCTGCGGCGAGGGCCGCCATGCCGTCGAGCTGGCGCGGCGCGGCTATCGCCCGACCGGCCTCGACCTCTCGGAGGCCTGCCTCGCGCGGGCCCGCGCCGCCGCCGAGGACGACCCGGAGATCGAGGAGCCGCCGGCCTTCCTGCGCCGCGACATGCGCGACCTGCAGGGCCTCGGGCCCTTTGCCGGCGCCTGCTGCCTGGGCAACGCCTTCGGCTACTTCGACGCCGCCGGCTGCCGCGACTTCCTGGCCGCCGTCGCCGGCACCCTGGCGCCGGGCGCCGGCTTCCTGCTGCACAGCGGCATGATCGCCGAGAGCCTGCTGCCGAACTACGAGCCCGAGCTCTCGCTCGAGGTCGGCGGCTTCCGCATGGACTGCCGCAACGACTACGACGTCCTGGCCGGCCGGCTCGACACCCATTACCGCCTGACCCGGGGCGCCCGGGTCGAGGAGCGCCTGGGCCACCACTGGATCTTCACCCTGCGCGAGCTCGCGGGAATGCTGGCCGAGGCCGGCTTCGAGGCGCCGCAGGCCTTCGCCGAGATCGACGGCAGCCCCTTCGAGGTCGGCGACCCGCAGCTCTACCTGCTCTGCCGCAAGGCCTGAGGTCGAGGTAGGGGCGGGATCTCTCCTGCCGCTTCTTCACATTATCGCCGCTGTCGGAGCCTTTCGCGGCCACAGTGCAGGAGCACCTTCATAGCTGCCGGAGACGTCCCCTCCGACCCCCGCCAGTCCACTCCATGCCCCCACGGAGCGACTGGCCCGGCGGCGGCCGCCGGTCGCGATCCCGGCGGCCGCCGCCCTCTCCCTCAAGGTCTCCAAGAACCCTGCCTTTTCCGTCATCCCCGCGAAAGCGGGGATCCAGAGAAGGGGGCCGCGACACGGACTTTCGGCACCGTCCGCGCGAGCGGTTGCGTCCTCTGGATCCCCGTTTTCACGGGGATGACGGAGGAGAGGGCGGGGATGACGGAAGAGCGGGCATGACGGAAGAACGGGGATGACGCCCTCTCCCTCTGGGCTTCCGAGCAGTCTCCTTTCCCGTCATCCCCGCGAAAGCGGGGATCCATAGAGAGCGGCCGCCACACGGACTCCGGCACCGTCCGCGCGAGCGGGTCCGTCCTCTGGACCCCCGTTTTCACGCACTGCTGTCCGGGATTTTTTCTGAGGGGAGTAGTGCACGGC
>NZ_JBBDQW010000039.1:0-36020 GCF_040905785.1 Tistlia sp. | reverse complement strand
CGCAGCACCCAGACCATGGCGTCGAGCGGGTTGGTGATGCAGATCACGAAGGCGTCGGGGGCGTGCTTCTTGATGCCCTCGCCGACCTGGCCCATGACCTTCATGTTGATGCCGAGCAGGTCGTCGCGGCTCATGCCCGGCTTGCGGGCGACGCCGGCGGTGACGATGACCACGTCGGCGCCGGCGATGGCGGCGTAGTCGTTGGCGCCGACGAGGCCGGCGTCGAAGCCCTCGACGGGGCCGGACTGGGCGAGGTCGAGCGCCTTGCCCTGCGGGATGCCCTCGGCGATGTCGAACAGCACGACGTCGCCGAGCTCCTTCAAGGCCGCCAGATGGGCGAGCGTGCCGCCGATGTTGCCGGCGCCGACCAGGGCGATCTTGCTGCGGGCCATGAGCCTTCCTCTCCCGTTATCTTGCAGTGCGGTAAAAGCGAACGGCGGGAGCATTACGCCGAACCCGGCAAGGGCACAAGGGACGCCGTCCCCGCCCCATCGCTGGCCGTCAACGCGGCCGCCCCCCAGCGGGATCTCTTTCCAGCAGCCGGCGCAGCTCGGTCTTCAGCACCTTGCCGTAGTTGTTCTTCGGCAGGCTCTCGACGAAGCGATAGCCCTTGGGCCGCTTGAAGCGGGCGATCTCGGCGAGGCAGAGCGAGTCGAGGGCCTCGGGCGAGACCGCGCCCGGCGCGCGCGCCACGACGAAGGCGACCACCGCCTCGCCCCATTCGGGATGCGGGTCGCCGACCACGGCGCACTCCAGCACGCCCTCGTGGCGCAGCAGCACCTCCTCGACCTCGCGCGGGTAGATGTTGCTGCCGCCGGAGATGATGACGTCCTTGGAGCGGTCCTTGAGGGTCAGGAAGCCGTCGGCGTCGAGGCTGCCGAGATCGCCGGTGTGCAGCCAGCCGCCGGCCAGGGCGCGGGCGCTGGCCTCGGCGTCGCCCCAGTAGCCGGCCATCACCGAGGGCCCGCGGACCAGCACCTCGCCGGTCTCGCCGGGCGCGACCGGCGCGCGCGCCTCGCCGGCCCCCGCCTCACCCACCAGGCGGAGCTCGACGAGCAGCTGCGCGCGGCCGACCGAGGCCAGGCGCTCGCGCCAGCGCGGATGGTCGCGCCGGCCGTGCTCGAAGCGCGGCAGGGCGGTGATCGTCATCGGGCTCTCGCCCTGGCCGTAGATCTGCACGAAGCGCTGGCCGAAGACCGCCAGCGCCTTCTCGATGTCGGCCAAGTACATCGGCCCGCCGCCGTAGACGCAGGTCTTGAAGCCGGCGGGGTCGAGGCTGCCGGCGCCGGGATGCTCGACCAGGCGCTTGACCATGGTCGGCGCGAAGAAGCAGCCGACGCCGCGATGCGCCGCGAAGAGCTCGAAGACCTCGGCCGGGTCGAAGCCGCCGGATTCCGGCAGCACCTGGAGCGCGCCCTGGGCCAGGTGCGGCAGGGCGTAGAGGCCGGAGCCGTGGGACAGGGGGGCGGCGTGCAGGATCGCGTCGTCGGGCGCCACGGCGTCGACGTCGGCGAAGTAGCAGGCGGTCATGGCCAGCAGGTTGCGGTGGCTCAGCATCGCGCCCTTGGGCCGGCCGGTCGTGCCGCTGGTGTAGAACAGCCAGGCGAGCGCCGTCTCCTCGACCTCGGCGGGCGCGACCGGCTCGGCCTCGAACAGCCGCTCCCAGGCCGGCCCCGGCACCTCGACCAGTTCCAGCAGGGCCTCCAGGCCGGCGCTCTCGCCGGCGATCGCCGCCGCCTGGCCGGGCGAGGCGAAGCAGAGCCGGGCCCCCGAGTGGTCCAGCATGTAGCGGAACTCGCGGGCGTGCAGCTTGGCGTTCATCGGCACCGCGGCGAGCCCGGCCCACCAGACCGCCGAGAGCAGCTCGAGGTAGGCCGGGCCGTTGCTCATGGCGATGGCGACCCGCTCGCCCGGCGCCAGGCCGTAGCGCCCGCGCAGGGTGCCGGCCAGCCGCGCGGCACGGCCGGCGAGCCCGGCGTAGTCGCACAGCACCCGCGGCCCGAGCGCCAGGGCCGGACGATCGCCGCGGGCGCTCGCGCTTCGCGCCAGGAGACGCGCCAGAGTCATATGTCCTGTCCTCCTCCTGCCTGTCCCGGGCCGCCCGGTTCGGTGCTGGCGACTTGCCGACGGGTTTGCCGGTGGGCGGCCGCCTTTATATCCGCGCGCGCAGAGCCTATAGTCTTGAAAGGGTTTCGGCCCAGTCCTCCCCGCCCTCCCGGACGTCACCCGGAAGACCGCCCCATGCTCCGTCGACAGTTCCTCTCCGGACTCGCACTGGCGCCGCTGGCGGCCGGGGCGCTGGGCAGCGGCTTGGCGGCAGGCTGGCCGGCGGCGCGCGCGCAGGACTCCCCGATCTTCTTCCGGATCGGCACCGGCTCGACCGCCGGCACCTACTTCCCGGTCGGCGGCCTGATCGCCAGCGCGATCAGCCACCCGCCGGGCAGCCGGCCCTGCGACTCCGGCGGCAGCTGCGGCGTGCCGGGTCTGATCGCCGTCGTGCAGTCGACCGAGGGCTCCGTCTACAACGTCCAGGCGGTCGCGAAGGGCCAGCTGGAGTCCGCGCTCAGCCAGGCCGACGTCGCCTACTGGGCCTACCACGGCGAGGGCCCCTTCGCAGAGCAGCCGCCGCTGTCGAACCTGCGCGCCATCGCCAACCTCTATCCGGAATCGGTGCAGCTCGTCGCCTCCGTCGCCTCCGGCGTGCGCAGCGTCGCCGACCTCGCCGACAAGCGCGTCTCGATCGACCTCGACGGCTCCGGCACGCAGATCGACGCCAAGCTGATCCTCAAGGCCTGGGGCCTGACGCCGGAGGATCTCGATGTCCGCACGGTCAGCGCCAACGAGGCGGTCGAGCAGCTCCGCGAGGGCGAGCTCGACGCCTTCTTCTACGTCGCCGGGACACCGACCACGGCAATCGAGGCGCTGGCCCGCGACACCTCGATCCGCCTGGTGCCGATCGACGGCGAGCCGGCCGAACGGCTGCTCGAGGACTATCCCTTCTTCGCCCGCGGCTTCATCGCCGCCGGCCTGTACCGCTCGGTGCCCTCGACGGTGACCCTCTCGGTCGGGGCGCAGTGGATCTGCTCGGCCGAGATCGACGAGGCGCTGATCTACGAGGTCACCACCGCGCTCTGGCACGAGAACACCCGCCGCCTGCTCGACGCCGGCCACCAGAAGGGCCGGTTGATCGCCTACGGCACGGCGCTCAACAGCCTCGGCATCCCGCTGCATCGGGGCGCGCTGCGCTATTACCGGGAGCGCCGGGTCATCGTGCCGGACGTGCTGGAGCCGCCGACGCCGTAGCGGCTGCGGGCACGAGAAGGGGCAACCTCACGGGCGCTCCAGCACCAAGGGCTCGACCTCGGCCGCGGCCAGCCACTCCCGGTAGGGCGCCCAGGCCTGGACGGTGGCGGCGTAGGCGGCCGCGGCGCCGTCGAGCGGAATCCCGTAGGTCACGAAGCGGCTGACCACCGGCGCGTAGAAGGCGTCGGCCAGTCCCGGCGCCCCGAACAGGAAATCGCCTTCCGCCCCGAACTCCTTGCGGCAGCGGTTCCAGATCTCCTGGATCCGGGCGATCTCGGCCAGGGTCGCCGAGGAGGGGCTGGCCGGCGCCCGGTTGCGCATGTCCATCGGCAGCTCGGCGCGCAGGCTGGCGAAGCCGGCGTGCATCTCGGCGACCACCGCCCGGGCGACCGCGCGCGCGGTCGGATCGGCCGGCCACAGCCCGGCCTCGGGAAAGCGCTCGGCCAGGTACTCGCCGATCGCCAGGGAATCCCAGACCGCCAGATCGCCGTGGAGCAGCGTCGGCACCTTGCCGCTCGGCGAGCGGGCCGAGATCGCGGCCTTGGTGTCCGGCTGGTCGAGCGGGATCACGACCTCCTCGAAGGTGCCGCCGCCCGGCGCCAGGGCCAGCTTCACCGCGAGCCAGCCGCGCAGCGACCAGGAAGAATAGTTCCTGTTGCCGACGACCAGGGTAAACTCCGCCTCGGACATCGCGTCCTCCCCCGCCCTTGCCGCGATCCCCTGCGACCGCGCCGGCGATGGAACGGGAGGCATAGCCCTCCCGTCAATCGCCAATCCGTGGCACCAATCCGCGCCGCCTTCCTACTCGTCCCCGGAACCGCCCAGGAAATCCCATGACCGAACCTTCGCCCCTTGCCCACCTGATCGAGGCCGGACCCGACGCCGTACCGATCCGCACCCTGAGCGAGGCCGCCCTGCGGGGTTGGCTGGCCGGGCAGTCGGCGGCGCTGCGCGCCTGGCTGGAGGCGACCGGCTTCACCGCGTCGGCCGGCAGCCACGCGCTGGTGCCCGGCGGCGACGGCCGGCTGTCCCTGGTGCTGCTCGGAGTCGAGGCCGGTCCCGGTCGCGACCCGACCGCCGACCTCTGGGCCTACGGCGGCCTGCCCGCCAGCCTGCCGCAGGGCAGCTACCGTCTCGCCGAGGAGACTTCGCCGGAGGCCGCCGAGGCGGCGGCCCTGGGCTGGGCGCTCGGCTGCTACGCCTTCACCCGCTACAAGGCGCCGAAGCGGGGCTTCGCGCGGCTGGTCTGGCCCGCCGCCGCCGAGCGCGCCCGCGTCGGCCGCCTGGTCGAGGCGATCTGCCGGGTCCGGGACCTGGTCAACACGCCGGCCGAGGACCTGGGCCCGGCCGAGCTGGCCGAGGCGGGCGCCGAGCTCGGCACGCGCTACGGCGCCGACAGCCGGATCCTCGTCGGCGACGCGCTGCTGGGCGAGAACTACCCGGCGATCCACGCCGTCGGCCGCGCCGCCGGCACGGCGGCCGGCAACAGGCGGGCGCCGCGCCTGCTCGATCTCTCCTGGGGCGAGCGCGGGCCCGAGATCGTCCTGGTCGGCAAGGGCGTCTGCTTCGACACCGGCGGGCTCGACCTCAAGCCCTCCGCCGGCATGCTCAACATGAAGAAGGACATGGGCGGCGGCGCCCACGCCATCGCCCTGGCCGGGCTGGTCATGGACGCCGGCCTGCCGGTGCGCCTGCGCCTGCTCGTGCCCTGCGTCGAGAACGCCGTCTCCGGCAACGCCTTCCGGCCGCTCGACGTGCTGCAGACCCGCAAGGGCCTGACCGTCGAGGTCGGCAACACCGACGCCGAGGGCCGGCTGATCCTGTGCGACGCCCTGGCCGAGGCCGATGCCGGCGACCCCGACCTGATCCTGGACTTCGCGACCCTGACCGGGGCGGCGCGGGTCGCCCTCGGCCCCGAGCTGCCGGCGCTGTTCAGCAACGACGAGGCGACCGCCGAGGCCCTGCTGGCCCACGGCGCGCGCCTCGGCGACCCGCTCTGGCGCCTGCCGCTGCACCGGCCCTACCTGAAGCAGCTCGACAGCCGGGTCGCCGACCTCAACAACGTCTCGAGCGGCGGCTTCGCCGGCGCGGTGACCGCGGCGCTGTTCCTCGAGCGCTTCGTCAGCCCGGGCCGGCCCTGGGCGCACCTCGATCTCTTCGCCTGGAACCCCGAGGACCGGCCCGGGCGGCCGAAGGGCGGCGAGGCCATGGGCCTGCGCAGCAGCTTCGCGCGCCTCGAGGAGCTGGCAAGCGCCTGACGGCGGCGGGGATGCTTGCCGCGAATCGGCGAGGAACCGCCGGAATCGGCGGCTTGCCCGAGGCCGGGAGCGGGCAGAGTGGATCGGCGGATTCTGGCGGACGAATAGGGGGGAAGCCATGTTCGAGCGGATACTCTGCGGCGTCGACGGCTCGGCGCACGCGCTGCGGGCGGCCGAGACGGCGAGCGCGCTGGCCGCGCGCTTCGGCGGCCGGCTGACCTTCCTGACCGTGGCCAAGGAGCTGCAGCCGAGCGAGAACGTAAAGCGCTTCCTGGCGCTGGAGCATCTTTCGGGCGAGCCGCAGTACGTGCTCGACGAGTACACCGAGGCGATCATCGGCAAGGCCAAGGACGTCGCCGAGGCCGCCGGCCTGCGCGGCGTGCGCGCCGAGGTCCGCACCGGCAACCCCGCGCGCTCGATCGTCGAATACGCCGAGCGGCACAAGGTCGACTGCATCGTGCTCGGCAGCCGCGGCATCGGCGACATCGGCGGCGTCCTGCTCGGCTCGGTCTCCTTCAAGGTCGCGTCGCTGGCCAAGTGCACCGTGGTGACGGTCAAGCCGCACGACTGACCGGTTGCCGGACCGGCGCCGTCCCGCTACCATTCCGCTGTCGCAACGATACCCGGGAGCCGCCATGGAGGCCCGCAAGGCGCTGTCGCTCTGGCACCGAGTCGCGATCGAAAGCCTCGGCCACGATCTCGCCGAGCTGAGCCAGCGCCAGACCGCGATCCTGCTCGAGATCTACCTCGGCGAGCCGCCCCATACGGTGCGCGGCCTGGCGGCCCGCCTGGGCATCTCCAAGCCGGCCGTGACCCGGGCCCTGCACCGCCTCGAGGCCCTGGACTACGCCCGCCGGCGCATCGACGAGCAGGACCGACGCTCGGTGCTGGTCCAGCGCACGGTCAAGGGCTCGGTCTTCCTGCGCGACTTCGCCGACCGCATCGGGGTCCTGGCGCGGGAGGCCGGCCTGTAGCGCAACAGGCGCGGACTACTCGGCGGCGGCGGCCCGCCCCGTGAAGGCCTGCTCCATCTCGCGGCGCACCTTCAGGGTCGCGTCCTGCTCGTCCATCCGCACGTCGGCGTAACCGAGCGGCCGGCCGGCCGGCACGTCGCGCACCAGCGGCACGCCGTGGGCGAGACCGATCGGCAGGCCGCCCTGGGCCAGGCTCTCCTCGGCCGTCATCAGCCGGCCCCAGACGCAGGACCCGCCCTCGCCGTCGAGCGTCTCGCCGGCCTTGAGGTCGCGCTTGGCGGTCGCCACGACGTCGCCGCGGAAGCCGGTCGGCGCGCCCGTGGCCTCGCCGCGCAGCGCCGCCGAGAGCACCGAGACGTTGAGCTCCAGGCCGATCAGGTGGAACGGCTTGTACATCGCCGCCCGGGTGCCCGAGGGGTCGGTGATCAGGCCGTACTCGCGGAAGCAGCGCGCGGCATAGGCGTTGGGCGCCTCGAAGACGACGTAGACGCCCCAGCGCAGGTCGCGGAACACCGGCCGGCCGTCGCGCTCCAGCGAGGAGATGACCTCGACGGTGCCCGAGTGGTTGAGCACCCCGCCCTCGTTGTGCGGCCGCAGCACCCGCGGCAAGTCGTCGACGCCGCAGGGCGGGAAGGCCAGGCCGTCCGGCGGCGGCGTCAGGCCGGTCGCGTTGGCGACCGCGGCCATCTCGATGCCGGACTTGGTGCCGTCGAGGAAGGAGTTGAACATCTGCGGGTTCATGCCGCCCTTGGCCGCCTCGGCCGGGTCAAGGCCATAGTGGCCCCAGACCGTCTCGGGCGTCGAGGCGTGGTATTCCGGCAGGTACTTGGTGCCCTTGCCGGCGGCCACGACCTCGAAGCCGCAGGCGCGCGCCCAGTCGACCATCTCGCAGATCAGCGCCGGCTGGTCGCCGTAGGCCAGCGAGTAGACGACGCCGGCCTGGGCGGCCTTGCGCGCGAGCAGCGGGCCGACCAGCACGTCGGCCTCGACGTTGACCATGACGCTGTGCTTGCCGGCGGCGATCGCCGCCAGGGCGTGGCGGGTGCCGGCGGCCGGGTTGCCGGTCGCCTCGATCATGACCTCGACGTCGTCGCGGGCGATGGCCGCCGGCGCGTCCTCGACGAAGTCGGTGCGCCCGATCCGCTCCTCGCTCCAGCCGACCCGGCGGCAGGCCTCGCGGGCCCGCTCCGGGCTGAGGTCGGCGATCGCCGCGACCTCGAGGCCGGGGGTGTGCGGCACCTGCGAGAGGAACATCGAACCGAACTTGCCGGCGCCGATCAGCAGCACCCGCACCGGCCGGCCGGCGGCGGCGCGCTGCTGCAGCTTGGTGAAGAGGTTCATGGGGCTACTCCGCCGCCTGGGTCGCGGCGGCCCCGGCCGGAGCGTCGGCGCGGGCGAGGTCGCGCAGGCAGTCGTCGCCGAGCGGCTCGATCGGCGTGAAGTCCCGGTGCGCGATCCACTCGGCGCGCTGGAACCTGCGGATGTGGTTGTCGACGTGGCAGAGGCTCAGATAGACGATGGTCCGCGGCCAGGGGCTGATGTTCGGCGGGCTGGCGTGGACGATGTTCGAGTGGAACATCAGCACCGAGCCGGCCTTGCCCTGGGGCGCCACGATGCCGCCCGCGTCGGCCAGCCGCTTGACCGTCTCGCGGTCGAGAGTCCAGAGCGGGTAGGAGGTCGTCTCCAGGTCGTGGCCGGCCTCCAGGGTTCCGGCCTTGTGGCTCTTCGGCACGATGAACAGCGGGCCGTTGACCGCGGTCACCTCGTCGAGGAACAGCGCGATGTTCATCGCGCGCGGCTCGGGCATGTCGTCGTCGCGCTGCCAGGTGCCGTAGTCCTGGTGCCACTGCCAGACCTCGCCATCGAAGGCGGCCTTCGCGTTGATCTTGTTCTGGTGCATGTAGACCGGACCGTCGAGCAGCTGCATGACCGGCTCGACCAGGCGCGGGTGGGCAGCCAGGCGGCGGTAGGCCTCGTTGTAGGTGTGGGCGGCGAAGGCGGTGCGGGCGACGCCCGACTTCTCGCGCCAGACCTCCTCGCGGTCGAGCCGGTTGATCACCTCGGCCTCGCGGCGCAGCAGGGCAATCTCCTCGGCATCGAAGCATTCCGGCAGGAACAGCCAGCCTTCGGTCTCGAACTGCTCGAGCTGCGCGGGGGACAGTTTCATCTCGGCATCTCCTCCAGGGGGAAAGGGGGCGGCTTCAGGCCGCCTCTTCGTCTGCATGGGCCTCGCCGGACGCGGCGAGACGCCGCCAGGTGGCGAGGCCGGCCTGCTCGGCGTGGGCGCGGGCCAGGGCTTCGGCCTGCAGGGCCGCACCCCGGCCGATCGCCTCGGCGATCGCCTCGTGCTCCTGCCAGGCGCGGGTCCGGTAGGACGGATCGCCGAGCACCAGGCCCATGGAGCGCTGGAAGTGCGGCCAGGCGGCCTCGGCCGTCTCGGCGATCGCCGGGTTGCCGGAGAGGGCGTAGACCTGCCGGTGGAAGGCGACGTCGGCGGCGATCAGGCCGGGCAGGCCGCCGTCGGCGAGCGCGCGCCGGCCCTCGGCCAGGCAGCCCGTGAAGTCGGCTACGGCGCCCGCCGCGACGCCCTCGGCGGCGAGGCGCGCCGCCAACGCGTCGAGCGCCGCGCGCACCTGGTAGAGGTCGCGCAGGCGCTCGGCGTCGACCGGCGCCACCATCAAGCCGCGGCGGCCGCGCTCGGTGACCAGGCCCTCGCTATAGAGCAGCCTCAGCGCGTGACTGACCGGCTGGCGCGAGACGCCGAGCCGCTCGGCGAGCTGTTCCTGCGCCAGCGGCGCGCCGGCCGCCAGCTCGCCGGCCAGGATCGCCGCCTTGAGGCGGTCGTAGACCTCGTCGATCAGGACCGGGCGTGGCTCGATGCGCATGACGAGGGTTTACAGCGATGGAATTCGGAATTCAATAACTTCTCGCGGCGCTCCCGCGGGAGCTCTTTCGCGGCAAGCCGCTGCCGCTACTGGGCCTCGGCCGGGTGCACGCCGAAGAAGGCCTCCTGGCTCAGCCAGCCCTGGAAGGCGCCGAAGGCGAGCTGGCACCAGCCCTTGTCGCAGCCGACCAGGGTGCCGAGCGCCTCGGGCTGCAGGGTCGCCACGGCCGGCGCGTCGGTGCCCGGCGCGCGGCGCAGCGTGCGCGGCCCGCCGTCGCCGGTGGCCAGCACCTGGGCGGTGCGCTTGGCCTGGATCATGGAGGAGTGCACCCAGCCCTCGGTGCCCTCCCAGTCGCGCAGCTTGCGCCAGTTGTCGAACTCGTCGATGACCTCGACCGGCAGGTCCGGGCGGCGGTAGACCCACTCGATCGGGTACTGCAGGCCGGGCCCGGCGCGCAGGTTGACCTCGGCGGCGCGCAGCGAGACGAAGCGCGGGATCGGCAGGCCGCTGGCGCTGCCGACCGACTGCTGGGCCCAGGCGACGCCGACCGCCCCGAGCGCGGCCGTCGGCCCGGCCAGCTGCAGGCCTGCGAGCAGCAGGCCCGCGAGCAGCAGGGGGGCGAGCGCCAGTCGGGAGGCGAGGCGGGGGACGATTCGGGGGCGGCTCATGGCCTGGGCCTATCCCTCCCCCGCGGCGCCGTCAAGGGCGCTGACGCGGCGCCCGCCGGCCCGGCCCTGCGCTGGACAAGCCGGCGCGGCGCCTGCTAAAGGCCTGTCCAGAGGGTGCGGGGGACCCGGTCCCGAAGCCGCGCCGGAATCGACAGGGAAAGGCGGCCTCCTGAGCCATGGCAAAGCCCCAGGTCATCGTCACGCGGCGCCTGCCGGACGTCATCGAGACCCGGATGATGGAGCTGTTCGACTGCCGGCTCAATCTGGACGACCAGCCGATGGGCCAGGCAGCGCTGCTCGAGGCGGTCAAGGGCGCCGAGATCCTGGTTCCGACCGTGACCGACCGCATCGACGCGGCGATCCTGTCGCAGGCCGGCCCCAAGCTGCGCCTGATCGCCTCCTTCGGCACCGGCGTCGACCACATCGACCTGAAGACGGCGCGCCAGCGCGGCATCACCGTGACCAACACGCCGGGGGTGCTGACCGAGGACACCGCCGACATGACCATGGCGCTGCTGCTGGCGGTGCCGCGGCGCCTGTCCGAGGGCGAGCGCCTGGTGCGCTCGGGCACCTGGACCGGCTGGAGCCCGACCGGCATGCTCGGCCACCGGATCTGGGGCAAGCGCCTGGGCATCATCGGCATGGGCCGGATCGGCCAGGCCGTGGCGCGGCGCGCCCGCGGCTTCGGCCTGTCGATCCACTACCACAACCGGCGGCGCGTCTCCGACGAGGTCGAGCGCGAGCTCGAGGCGACCTACTGGGAAAGCCTCGACCAGATGCTGGCGCGCATGGACATGATCTCCGTGAACTGCCCGCACACGCCGGCGACCTTCCACCTGCTTTCGGCGCGCCGGCTCAAGCTGATGCGGCCCGATGCCTACATCGTCAACACCAGCCGCGGCGAGGTCATCGACGAGAACGCCCTGGCGCGCCTGCTGGCCTCGGGCGAGCTGGCCGGCGCCGGCCTCGACGTCTTCGAGCACGAGCCGGCGATCAACCCCAAGCTGCTCAAGCTCGACAACGTGCTGCTGCTGCCGCACATGGGCTCGGCCACGATCGAGGGCCGCATCGCCATGGGCGAGAAGGTCATCATCAACATCAAGACCTTCGTCGACGGCCACACCCCGCCCGACCGCGTGCTCGAGGCGATGTTCTGAGCGCCGCGGGGGCGTCGAAGCTCCCACGTCCCTCGACAGGCTCGGGACGAAGCGTCATCCGAGCCGGGCCAAAAGCCTGCTTCGCCCCGAGCCCTGTCGAGGGACGTGACGGCGCCGGCCCTCAGGCCCGCCCGAAGACCTTGAGCAGGAAGGCGTAGACCAGGGCGACCTCCTTCAGCTTGTCGAAGCGCCCCGAGGCGCCGCCGTGGCCGGCCTCCATGTAGGTGCGCAGCAGCAGCAGGCTGTCGTCGGTCTTGAGCCGGCGCAGCTTGGCCACCCACTTGGCCGGCTCCCAGTAGAGCACCCGCGGGTCGGTCAGGCCGGCGGTCGCCAGGACGGGCGGGTAGGCGCGGGGGCCGACGTTGTCGTAGGGGCTGTAGCCGAGGATCCGCCGGAAGGCCTCCGGGTCGCGGACCGGATCGCCCCACTCCGGCCACTCCGGCGGGGTCAGCGGCAGGCTGGCGTCGAGCATGGTGTTGAGGGTGTCGACGAAGGGCACGTCGGCGACCGCCGCCTTGAACAGCTCGGGCGCCCGGTTGAGGACCGCGCCGACCAGCAGGCCGCCGGCGCTGCCGCCGTGGATGGCGATCTCGCCGGGGCGCGCGACGCCGCGCTCGATCAGGTGCCGGGCGACCGCGACGAAGTCGTCGAAGCTGTTCGCCTTCTTCTCCAGCTTGCCGTCGCGGTACCAGCGCCAGCCCTTGTCCATGCCGCCGCGCACGTGGGCGATGGCGAAGACGAAGCCGCGGTCGAGCAGGCTGAAGCGGTTCGGCACGAAGTTCGCCGGGATCGCGATGCCGTAGGCGCCGTAGCCGTAGAGCAGCAGCGGCGCCGAGCCGTCGAGCGGCGTGTCGTGGCGGTGGACCAGGGTGACGGGGATCTGCTCGCCGTCGCCGGCCGGCGCATGCAGCCGCTCGACCTTGTAGGCCGAGGCGTCGTGGCCGCTCGGCACCTCCTGCTCCTTGAGCAGGCGGCGCGTCCGGCTCTCCAGGTCGTAGGCGTAGGTCTGCGCCGGCGTGCTCGGCGAGGCGTAGACGAAGCGCAGGGTCGTGGTGTCGTAGGCGGTGCTGGGGTCGATGCCCAGGCTGAAGGCCGCCTCCTCAAAGCCGACCCGGTGCTGCGCGCCGTCGGACAGGCGCAGCACGGTCAGGCGCGGCAGGGCGTCGACCCGCTCCAGCAGCACCAGGTGCTCGCGGAACAGCTCGAGGCCGAGCCGCAGGGTGCCCGGCTCGTGGGCCAGCAGCGGCCGCCAGTTCTCGCGCCCCGGCGCCGCCAGCGGCGCCTCGACCAGCTCGAAGTCCTCGGCGCCGCCGGCATTGGTCAGGATCAGCAGCCGCTCGCGCGGCGCGTCGTGCTGCACCGAGTAGCGGACGTCGGTCTCCCGCGCGGCGACCAGCCGCGGCGCCGCCTCGGGGTCGCCGGCGTCGAGCAGGCGGATCTCGCTGGTCGCGTGGTCGTGGCTGTCGATCAGCACCAGCTCGCGGCTGTCGCTGAGGCCGACGCCGAGGAAGAAGCCGGGATCGCTTTCCGCGTAGACCGAGCGGTCCTCGGCAGGGTCGGTACCGAGGCGGTGGCGCAGCACCTCGCAGGGCCGATGGTTGTCGTCGAGCCGGGTGTAGAACAGCGTTTCGCCGTCGGCCGACCAGGCGAGCGAGCCCGCGGCGCTGGCGATCCGCTCGGGCAGCAGGCGGCCGCTGGCCATCTCGAGGATGCGGATCTCGTAGAACTCGGAGCCGTTGAGGTCGACGGCGCAGGCGAGGTGGCGGTGGTCGCGGCTGTGGCTGGCGCCGCCGAGCGCGAAGAAGCGGTGGTCCGCGGCCTCGCGGTTGCCGTCGAGCAGCACCTGCTCGTCGACGGCCTCGGTGGCGCCGGTCGGGCGGCGCACCAGCAGCGGGTAGTCGCCCCCGGCGACGAAGCGCGCGAAATACTCCCAGGGGCCGTCCGGATCGGGCACCGAATCGTCGTGCTCCTTGATCCGGCCCTTGAGCTCGGCGAAGAGCGTCTGGCGCAGCGCCGCCGTGTCGGCGAGCTGCGCCTCGGCGTAGGCGTTCTCGGCCTCCAGGTAGGCGCGGATATCGGCTTGCAGCGCGGCCGGCTCGCGCATCACCCGGCGCCAGTCGGGATCGCGCAGCCAGTCGTAGTCGTCGGCCAGCTCGATGCCGTGGAAGGTCCGGCTGGTCGGCCGCCGCTCGGCGACCGGCGGCCCGGCCATCAGTAGCCCGGCCATCAGTAGCCCCGGTCGCGGTCGACCACGTTGCGCGGCGCCTCGCCGCGCTCGATGCGCCGGATGTTCTCGACGACCGCCTCGGCGGCGGTGTCGGGGACCGTGATCGAGGCGACGTGGGGGGTCACGACGATCCGCTCGTGGCTCCAGAACGGCGAGTCGGCGGGCAGCGGCTCCCGGGCGAAGACGTCGAGCGTCGCCGAATCGATCTGGCCCGACTCCAGGGCCTCCAGCAGGTCCGCCTCGACCAGGTGCTCGCCGCGGCCGACGTTGATGACGCAGGCGCCGCGCGGCAGCTTTGCGAAGGTCTCGGCGCCCAGGATGCCGCGCGTCTCCTCCGTCAGCGGCAGCAGGCAGACCAGGATCTGGCTGCGCGCCAGGAAGGCCTCCAGGCCGGCGGCGCCGGCGTAGGAGGCGACGCCGGGAATCTCCTTGGGCGTGCGGCTCCAGCCGGCGACGTCGAGCCCGAGCAGGGCGAGCTTCTCCGCCGCGTCGCCGCCGAGCTGGCCGAGGCCGAGGATGCCGACCTTGCGGTCCCAGGGGGCGACGAAGGACAGCTCGTCCCAGACTCCCGCGCGCTGCTGGGCGCGGTAGTCGAGCATGCGGCGGTGATGATAGAGCACCTGCATGACCACGTACTCGGTCATGCCGGCGGTCAGGCCGCGCTCGACCATGCGCACCACCGGCACGTCGCCGGGCAGCTCGGGATCGCCGAAGAGGTGGTCGATGCCGGCGCCCAGGGAGAAGATCGCCTTGAGGTTGGGCAGGGTCTTCAGCACGCCCGCCGGCGGCTTCCAGACCAGGGCGTAGTCGATCGCCGAGCGATCGCCGGCGGGCTCCGGCGCGCGGAGCGGCCAGACCTCGACCTCCAGGTCGGGCTTGTGCTTCTTGAGCGCGGCGGTCCAGAGATCGGCGCGGTCGAGGTCGGACTTGAAGAGCAGCCTTGTCATGGGGCGGCAGCCTACTGGCTGACCGCGCCGCTTTCCACCGCTTCCAGGTCGAAGGCCGCCTTCATCAGCGCCTTGGTGTAGTCCTCGCGCGGCTCGTCGAAGATCCGCGCCGCCGGGCCCTGCTCGACGACCCTGCCGTTGCGCAGCACGATCACCTCGTCGGCCAGCGCCCGCACCACCTTCAGGTCGTGGCTGATGAACAGGTAGGCCAGCCGGTGCCGCGCCTGCAGGTCGCGCAGCAGGTCGACGATCTGCGCCTGCACCGACATGTCGAGGGCGCTGGTCGGCTCGTCGAGCACGACGAAGCGCGGCTTCAGCACCATGGCCCGGGCGACCGCGATGCGCTGGCGCTGGCCGCCGGAGAACTCGTGGGGGTAGCGGTCGCGGCTGGCCGGGTCGAGACCGACCTCCTCGAGCGCCTGGACGATCAGCCGCTCGCGCTCCTCCGACGTGGTCGCGAGGTCGTGGACGCGCAGGCCCTCGCCGACGATCTCGCCGATCGACAGGCGCGGCGACAGCGAGCCGTAGGGGTCCTGGAAGACGATCTGCATCTCGCGGCGCAGCGGCCGCAGCGCCTTCGAGCCGAGGCCCTGGATCTGCTTGCCGAGATAGGCGATGCGGCCCTCGCTGGCGATCAGCCGCAGCAGCGCCAGGCCCAGCGTCGTCTTGCCCGAGCCGGACTCGCCGACGACGCCGACGGTATGGCCCTCGCGCACCGTGACGTCGACGCCGTCCACCGCCTTGACCCAGTCGACGGTGCGCTTGAGCACGCCCGCCCTGATCGGGAAGTGGACCTTGACGTCGCGACCCTCGACGACGGTCGGCGCGTCGGGGTCGGCCTGCAGCGGATCGCCCTTCGGCTCGGCCGAGAGCAGGTGTCGCGTGTAGGGGTGCCGGGGATTGGCGAAGAGCTCGGCGGTCGGGCCCTGCTCGACGATCTCGCCCTGGGTCATGACGCAGACCCGGTCGGCGACCTTGCGCACGATCGCCAGGTCGTGGGTGATCAGCAGGATCGCCATGCCGAGCCGGCCCTGCAGCTCCTTCAGCAGCTTGAGGATCTGCGCCTGGATGGTGACGTCGAGCGCCGTCGTCGGCTCGTCGGCGATCAGCAGCTCGGGCTGGTTGGCCAGGGCCATGGCGATGATGACGCGCTGGCGCTGGCCGCCGGACAGCTCGTGCGGGTAGGCGCCGAGCCGCCGTTCCGGCTCTCGGATGCCGACCAGGCGCAGCAGCTCGAGAGTGGCCAGGCGGGCCCGCGCGCGCTCCAGCCCGCGGTGCAGGATCAGCGTCTCGCCGATCTGCTTTTCCACCGTGTGCAGCGGGTTGAGCGAGGTCATCGGCTCCTGGAAGATCATCGACACGTCGTTGCCGCGGACCTGGCGCAGGCGGCGCTGCGCCGCACCCATCAGCTCCTCGCCCTTGAAGCGCACCGAGGAGCCTTCGCTGTGGCGCGCCGCCGGGTAGGGCAGCAGCTGCAGGATCGAGAGCGCCGTGACCGACTTGCCGGAGCCGGATTCCCCGACCAGCGCGACCGTCTCGCCCGCCCCGACGTCGAAGGAGATGCCGCGCACCGCATGGGTGGCGTGCGGGCCCTGGCCGAACAGGACGCCGAGGTTCGAGACCTCGAGCAGCTTGCCGCCGGCGGGTCGCCCGGCCTCGCCCGTCGAATCGGTCATCAGCTCCCCCCTGCGCCGGCCGGGCGCGCCTGCAGGTCCCCGGCGACCGGCTCGGGCGGCGGCGCGGTATCGGCGAACAGCTTGCGCGGGTCGAAGGCGTCGCGCACCGCCTCGCCGACGAAGATCAGCAGGCTCAGCATGACCGCGATCACGAAGAAGCCGGTGAGGCCGAGCCAGGGCGCCTGCAGGTTGGCCTTGCCCTGGGCGAGCAGCTCGCCGAGCGAGGCCGAGCCGGGCGGCAGGCCGACGCCGAGGAAGTCGAGGGCGGTCAGCGCCGTCACCGAGGCGGCCAGGGTGAAGGGCATGAAGGTCAGGGTCGCGACCATGGCGTTGGGCAGGACGTGGCGGAAGATGATCGTGGCGTCGCGCACGCCGAGCGCCCGGCTGGCCCGGATGAAGTCGAAGTTGCGGGCGCGCAGGAACTCCGCGCGCACGACGCCGACGAAGCCGATCCAGCTGAACAGCAGCAGCACGAACAGCAGCCACCAGAAGTTCGGTTCGACGACGCTGGCGATGATGATCAGGATGTAGAGCTGCGGCAGCGACGACCAGATCTCGATGAAGCGCTGGCCGATCAGGTCGAGCCAGCCGCCGTAGTAGCCCTGCAGCGCGCCGGCGGTGACCCCGATCACGGCCGAGACCACGGTCAGCACGAAGCCGAACAGCACCGAGATGCGAAAGCCGTAGATCAGCCGCGCCGTGACGTCGCGCGCCTGGTCGTCGGTGCCGAGCCAGTGCTGGGCGTCGGGCGGCGTCGGCGCCGGCGCCGGCAGGTCCCAGGCGACGGTGCGGTGGCTGTAGGGGATCGGCGGGTCGAGCAGCCAGCCGTCGCGCTCGATCAGCCCGCGCACGTAGGGGTCGGTGTAGTCGGCCTCGGTCGGCAGCTCGCCGCCGAAGGCGGTCTCGGGATAGGCCTTCAGGAACGGCAGGTAGATCTCGCCCTCGTGGACGACGACGAAGGGCTTGTCGTTGGCGATCAGCTCGGCGAAGAGCGAGCCCACGAAGAGGAAGAGGAAGATCCAGAGCGCCCAGAAGCCGCGCCGGTTGGCCTTGAAGTTGGCGATCCGGCGGCGGTCGATCGGGCTCAGCTTGAAGCGGGGCGGGCGGCCGGTCCGGCCCAGGGCGGCGGGGGCGGTGTCGTGGGTCACGGGCCTCAGACCTCCCGGCTCTCGAAGTCGATGCGCGGGTCGATCAGCGTGTAGACGAGGTCGGTGATGATCCCCATGACCAGGCCGAACAGCGTGAAGAAGTAGAGCGTGCCGAGCACGATCGGATAGTCGCGGTTGAAGACCGCCTCGAAGCCGAGCAGGCCGAGGCCGTCGAGCGAGAAGATCACCTCGATCAGGACCGAGCCGGTGAACAGCATGCCGATCAGGGTCGCCGGGAAGCCGGCGAT
Organism: Tistlia sp.; assembly: GCF_040905785.1. Classification (NCBI taxonomy): domain Bacteria; kingdom Pseudomonadati; phylum Pseudomonadota; class Alphaproteobacteria; order Rhodospirillales; family Rhodovibrionaceae; genus Tistlia; species Tistlia sp. The sequence goes on along the minus strand of NZ_JBBDQW010000039.1, from coordinate 18,529 downwards.
GACGATCAGCATGGCGTTGCGGAAGACGTGGCCGTAGAGCACGCGCCGCTCCGACAGGCCCTTGGCGCGCGCCGTGGTGACGTACTGCTGATTGATCTGGTCCAGGAAGGAGTTCTTGGTCAGCATCGTCAGGACCGCGAAGCCGCCGATCGAGAGCGCCAGGATCGGCAGCACCAGGTGCCAGAGGTAGTCGAGCACCTTGTCGACGAGCGAGAGCTGCTCCCAGTTGCTCGAGACCAGCCCGCGCAAGGGGAACCAGTCGAGGTACTGGCCGCCGGCGAAGACGATCAGCAGGAAGACGGCGAAGAGGAAGCCGGGGATTGCCGTGCCGATCACCACCAGGCCGGAGGTCCAGGCGTCGAAGTTGCTGCCGTCGCGCACCGCCTTGGCGATGCCGAGCGGAATCGAGACCAGGTAGATGATCAGGGTCGACCAGAGGCCGAGCGAGATCGAGACCGGCATCTTGTCGAGGATCAGGTCGACGACGGGGCGGTCGCGGAAGAAGGAGTCGCCGAAGTCGAAGACCAGGTAGTTGCCCATCATCACCAGGAAGCGCTCGCCGATCGGCTTGTCGAGGCCGAACTGCTCCTCGAGCTCGGCGATGAAGGCCGGATCGAGGCCCTGGGCGCCGCGGTAGTCGCCGCGCGGCCCGCCGCCCTGGCCGCCGCCGTCCGCGCCGCCGCGCGAGCCCGGCATGGAGGTTTCGCCGCCGACCCGGGTGACTCGCGAGGTGATGTCGCCGCCGGTCCCGGTCAGTTCGGCGATGATCTGCTCGACCGGCCCGCCGGGCAGGAACTGCAGGATCGCGAAGTTGATCAGCATGATGGCGAAGAGCGTCGGCACCAGCAGCAGCAGGCGGCGGATCAGATAGGCGGTCATCCAGTCGCTCCCCTGTCGTCGCCCCGGCGCGTGACGGCGCGCCGGGCGACGTAGCCGCCGGCGAGCAGCAGCACGACCAGCAGGCCGACGATCCAGGCGGCGCCGGGCCCCTCGCGCTCGGCCTCCGCCTCGGCCTCGAGGTTCTGCTCGACGATCTCGGGCTTGCGCGCCTCGAGCGCCGCGGCCTTGGCCGCGTCGTACCACCAGTAGTCGATCGCGGTGCCGTCCTTGGGCGTTACCTCCGGCCGCGAGTACTTGTTCCAGTAGACGATCCGGTCGGCGGAGAGATGCCAGGCCGGAATCACGTAGTGGCCCCAGAGCAGCACCCGGTCGAGCGCCCGGGTCCGGGCGACCAGGGCGTCGCGGTCGGGCGCGCTGATCACCAGCTCGACCAGCTCGTCGATGACCGGGTCCGCGATGCCGACGTAGTTCTGCGAGGCCGGCGTCTCGGCGGCGGCGCTCGTCCACATGTTGCGCTGCTCGTTGCCGGGCGAGTCCGACTGGCCCCAGCCGAGCGAGAGCATGTCGAAGTCGAAGGAGCGCAGCCGGTTGATGTACTGCGACTGGTCGACGAGGCGGACGTCGGCCTCGATGCCCAGCCGCTTCAGGTTGCGCACGAGGGGCAGGACGATGCGCTCGAAGCCCTCCTGCACCAGCAAGATCTCGAAGGTGAAGGGCCGGCCGGTCTCGCCGTCGACCAGCTTCAGGCTCTCGGGGTCGACGACCCAGCCGGCCTCCTGCAGCAGCGCCATCGCCTTCAGCAGGTTCTCGCGCGGCCAGCCGCTGCCGTCGGTCTCGGGGACCGTGAAGGGCTGCTCGAAGATCTCGGGATCGAGGCGGTCGCGGAAACGCTCCAGGACCTCCAGCTCCTCGCCCTCCGGCAGGCCCGAGGAGGCCAGCTCGGAGTTGTTGAAGTAGCTGGTGTTGCGGGTGTACTGGCCGAAGAACAGCGCCTCGTTGGTCCACTCGAAGTCGAAGGCGTAGTTGAGCGCCTCGCGCACGCGCTCGTCCTGGAAGATCGGCCGGCGGAGGTTGAAGATGAAGGCCTGCATGCCGGCCGTCAGGTCGTTCGGGATCAGCTCCTTGACCAGCCAGCCCTGGCGGACCGCCGGGATGTCGTAGTCGACGGCCCAGGCCTTGGCCTGGTTCTCGTTGCGATAGTCGATGATCCCCGACTTCAGGGCTTGGCGGATCACCGTGGGATCCCGGAAGAACTCGACCCGCTGGCGGTCGAAGTTGCCGGTGCCGACCCGCACCGGCAGGTCGCTGCCCCAGTAGTCCTCGACCCGCTCCATGACGTAGTAGCGGCCCGGCTCGAACTCGCCGACCCGGTAGGGGCCGCTGGTCAGCGGCGGCTCGAGCGTCGTCGCCGAGAAGTCCCGGCCTTCCCAGTAGTGCTTGGGCATGATCGGCAGGTCGCCGCCGACGATCAGCGGCAGCTCGCGGTTGCCGGCCTCGCTGAAGAAGACCTTGACGCTGCGCGGCCCGACCTTCTCGGCGCGCTCGACCGCCTGGAAGTAGTGGCGGAACTGCGGCGAGCCCTGGGACTTGATGGTCTCCAGCGAGAAGACGACGTCCTCCGGCGTGATCGGTTGGCCGTCGTGCCAGCGCGCCTCGGACCTGAGATGGAAGATCACCCAGGAGCGATCGAGCGGCCACTCCAGCGATTCCGCGATCAGGCCATACTCGGTGAAGGCCTCGTCGGCCGAGCGGGTCAGCAGCGATTCGTAGGCGATCCCGGCGGGATTGCCCTTGGCGTTGTAGGGGTTGAAGGTGTCGAAGGTGCCGGTTGCGGCGAGGCGGATCGTGCCGCCCTTCGGCGCGTCCGGGTTGACGTAATCGAAGTGCTCGAAGTCCGGCCCGTACTTGGGCTCGCCGTGCATGGCGATGGCATGGGCGCGCCGGGTGACCGGCCCCAGCTCCTCGGCGGCGACGCCCGGCACCGGCACGGCCGGCGGCGCCTCGCCGGGTGCCGCGCCCTGCTGGGCCATGGCCGGCGCGGCGCCGGTCGCGGCGACGAGCAGCAGCAGCAGGCCGAGGGCGGCGGAACGCAAGGCGGCGGGACCTCCAGGTCAGCGGGTTTCGCGCAGCCTAACGGAACAGCGCCCGGCCACAAGCCCCGAGACCTTGCCGGAAGATGAGCATTTCGTCATCCAACCGGCGCGGCGAGCCGCGCCAGGGCGGCCGCGTGCAGCGCCGGCGTCGCCGCGACCAGCACGTCGCCGGCGGAGCCGAGGCCGAGCGGCCGGCCCTGCCAGTCGCTGGCGATCGCGCCGGCCCCGGCCAGCACCGGCACCAGGGCCATGAAGTCGTAGGGCTGCAGGCCGTTCTCGCAGACCAGGTCGACGTAGCCGCTGGCGAGCTGGCCGTAGCAGAAGAGGTCGCCGCCGTAGAGCGTCGACTTGACCCCGCTGCGCAGCCGCCGCCAGGCCGCCTCGCTGTCGCCCGAGAACATGTCCGGCGAGGTGGTGCGCAGGATCGCCTGGTCGAGACCGCCGACGTCGCGGACCGCAACCGGTCGGCTGCCGCGAGCGTCGCTGAAGCTCGTCGGGCGGCCGGCGACGCCGAGCCAGCGCTCACCCAGCATCGGCATCTCGATGATGCCGAGGCAGGGCCGGCCGCGCCAGGCCAGGGAGATCAGCGTGCCGAACAGGGGGTTGCCGGTGACGAAGGCGCGGGTGCCGTCGATTGGGTCGAGCACCCAGACCCACTCGGCCTCGGCGCGCTCGCGGCCCCACTCCTCGCCGACGATGCCGTGCTGCGGCAGGCGCTCGGCGAGGACCGCACGCATCGCCTGCTCGGTCTCCCGGTCGGCGACGGTGACCGGCGATTCGTCGGCCTTGTCCTCGATCCGGAAGTCGCCGCGGAACCAGCGGCGGGTGACCGCGCTGGCGGCCTCGGCGAGCGCGCCCGCGACCTCGACGAAGCTCTCGGGAACCTCGGGCAGCGGGACGGACGCCAGGGGCTCGGAGGGTTCGTGCGCCGACACCGGGGGCCGACCCGCTACTCGAGCGGCGGCGGGCTGGCGCTCTGCTCGCGGAGGTAGGCGATCACCGCGGCGAGCTCCTCCTCCTTCCTGAGGCCGGCGAAGGTCATCTTGGTGCCGGGAATCTCGGCGCGCGGGTTCTCCAGGTAGGTCCAGAGCTTGTCGTAGCTCCAGGTCTCCCCGGCCGACTTCGCCTCCTGGAAGGCGGTGGAGTAGTTGTAGTCCTCGCGGTGCGCCACCTCGGCGCCGACCACGTCGTAAAGGTTCGGGCCGATCTTGTTGGCGCCGCCCTCCTCGAAGCTGTGGCAGGCCGCGCACTTGCGCGCGGCCTTGGCGCCCTCGGCCGGGTCGGCCGCGGCGATCAGCGCGAGCGGGCCCTCGCCGCCGGCCGCAGCCGTCTGCTCGCCGCCTTCGGCGGCCGTCTGCTCGCCGCCTTCGGCGGCCGGGGCCGCCGCCTGCTGGTCGTCTGCCGCGGCGGGGGCTGCCTGCTCCTCGCCGGCATCGGCCGACTCGCTGCCGGCCGCGGGCAGGACCTCGGCCTCGGCGGCCTCGCCCTCCGGCTGGACCGCCTCGATCTCCTCCTGGCTCGGCAGCGGCGCCTCGGCGTCGGCCTGGCCGCGCAGGTAGGCGATCACGTCGGCGCGGCTCTCGACCTTGCCCATGCCGGCGTAGGCCATCTTGGTCCCGGGCAGCCAGTCGCGCGGATTCTCGAGGAAGTGGTTGAGGTTCTCGTAGGTCCAAGTGTCGCCGGCCTCTCGGCGCTCGACCATGGCGTTGGAGTAGGCGAAATCCTCGAGGTGGCCGAGCTCGGCGCCGACCACGGCGTAGAGGTTGGGGCCGACCTTGTTGGCGCCGTTCTTGTCGAAGGAGTGGCAGGCCTGGCAGGCGCGCACCAGACGCTCGCCGTTGGCCGGATCGGCCTGGGCGAGCAGCGGCAGCACCGACTCGGGGCCGCTGGGAGCCGGCTCGGCCTCGCCCTCGCCGCCGCTTGAGGCGACGACGATCGGGTAGGCGTCCTGCTCGAGGCTCGGGCTGTGTACGAGAAGGTCCGCCGCGAAGCCGGCCAGCATGGCGACCACGCCCGCCGTCAGGCCGGCAGCGGCGATCTTGTTCACTTCGAGGGACATCGACGTCCTACCTCTTCTCAAACGACAGCGCGATCCGCGACGCGGCGGACAATAGCCGCGCCCCCGGCGGGGTTCAATACGATCCCCGCGCCCAGGGGGCAAGGCCGCGTGCCGCCGGCGGCAGCACATTGCCGCAGCGGCGCCCCTCTGGCGATCCGGCCCCCTCGATTGACTTGGCCGCGGGCGGACCCCGATACTCCGCGCCCTATTCCGCGCCCCATTCCGCGCCCCCGGCGCTGCCGCAGGCTCCAGAGGCCCCGTCCCAGCCATGACCGTCACGACCATCGCCTTCCAGGGCGCCCCCGGCGCCTATTCCGACATGGCCTGCCGCGCCGCCTATCCCGAGTGGGCGACGCTGCCCTGCGCGGACTTCGACAGCGCCTTCGCCGCGGTCCGCGAGGAGCGGGCGGAGCGGGCGATGATCCCGATCGAGAACTCGACCGCCGGCCGCGTCGCGGCGATCCACCACCTGCTGCCGGGCTCGGGCCTGCACATCGTCGGCGAGCACTTCCAGAAGGTCGAGCACCAGCTGCTGGCACCGCCCGGCGCCACCCTGGAGACGATCCGCACCGTCCACAGCCACGTCGAGGCGCTCGGCCAGGTCCGCGACTTCCTGCGCAGCCACGGCCTGCGCCCCAAGGTCCACGCCGACACCGCGGGCGCGGCCGCCGAGGTCGCCGAGCGCGGCGATCCGGCCGACGCGGCGGTCGCCTCGGCGCTGGCCGGGCGGCTCTACGGGCTGCAGACCCTGGTGCCCGACATCCACGACCAGCAGCACAACACGACGCGCTTCGTGATCATGGCGCGCGAGCCGATCGACCATCCGCGCGACGCCGGGCCGACGGTGACCTCCTTCGTGTTCCGGGTCCGCTCGGTGCCGGCGGCGCTCTACAAGGCGCTCGGCGGCTTCGCGACCAACGGCGTCAACATCACCAAGCTGGAGAGCTACATCGTCGACGGCTCGTTCCGGGTCGCCCAGTTCTATGCCGACATCGAGGGCCATCCGGAGGAGCGCCTGGTCCGCCTGGCGCTCGAGGAGCTCGCTTTCTTCAGCCGCGAGGTGCGCATTCTCGGCGTCTACCCGGCCTCGCCCTTCCGCAAGAGCCACGCCCCCGGGGTCGACTGACCCCGGCGCCGGGCGGCCGGGCTCTCAGGCGCGACCCTCCAGCCAGTCGACTATCAGGCGCCGGGCGATGGAGTCCGGGCGCGGCAGGCGGAAGGCTTCGTTCTCGGGAGAGGCGAGCAGGAAGTCGCGCTCGAACCAGCGGGCGTCCTCCAGCTCCTCGGGGTGGACCCGGAGCTGGCTGTCCCGGGTGCGGGCGTGGAAGCCGAGCATCATCGAGGAAGGGAAGGGCCAGGGCTGCGAGGAGTGGTAGACGACCTCCTCGACGGCCAGGCCGACCTCCTCCTCGACCTCGCGGGCGACCGCCTCCTCCAGGCTCTCGCCCGGCTCGACGAAGCCGGCCAGGGTCGAGTGCATGCCCGGCAGCCAGACCTTCTGGCGGCCGAGCACGCAGCGGTCGGCGCCGTCGTGGACCAGCATGATCACCGCCGGATCGGTGCGCGGGAAGTGGGCGGCGCCGCAGTCAGGATTGCTGCACTGCCGCTGGAAGCCGCCCTGGCGGCTCTCGGTGCGCGCGCCGCAGACGCCGCAGAAGCTGTGGCGGTCGTGCCACCAGACCATGCCGCGGGCATAGGCCAGGATCGCGCCCTCCTGGCGCGGCAGCAGCGGCCCGAAGGCGCGCAGGTCGGCGAAGCTGCCGCGCCCGGCCAGGGCCGGCTCGTGGTCGGGGCTGTCCAGGCTCGAGAGATCGAGGGCGAAGTAGGCCCGGTCCTCGGCGTCGAGGCCGAGGAAGATGCGCTCGCCGCCGCGCGCGATCAGCGCCGCCGCCTCGGCGGCCTCGAGCAGCACCGCGCGGGGCGCCGCGCCGGGCTCTGCCCCGGCCGGCGGGTCGAACAGCGAGCGCGTGCGCCACAGCGGCACGAAGCGCGTCGAGGCGGCGGCGAGGCGGGCGGCCAGCCAGTCGGTGTCGCCGCGCAGCCGGTCGGCGCGGTCGAGGCCGTTGTCGCTGTAGAAGTTCGGGGGTCTCTGCATGGCGGCGGCAAGGTGCCACGGCCCGGGCGTCGCGCCAACCGGGCTTGCAGAGGCCGACGCCGCGGCCTTGCCGGAGTCTTGCCGGGGCGCCCCGGATGGAGGAGGCTCGGCCATGGTTCCGCCGCTCAGCCGCCGCCGCTTCCTGGCCGCCGTGGCCGCCCTGCCGGTGCTGGCTGCGGCCCCGGCGGCGGCGGCGCTCTTTCCCGGCGCGGGCTTCTGGACCTTCGTGGCCCTGGACGCCGGAGGCACGCCCTGCGGCGCCCTCAGCTATCGCTTCGCGCGCCGGCCCGGCCTCTTCACGGTCTCGGTCGAGAGCTTCTACCGGCTGCCCGCGCCGGGCGGCCGCCAGGTCGTCCGGCACAGCGCCGAGGAGCGCTGGCGCGACGGCTGGCTCTACGGCCTCGACAGCCGCACCCGGATCGGCGAGCGGCGCCACCGGCTGCGCAGCGCGCGCGACGAGCTGGCCCTGCGCGGCACCCGCGACGGCCTGGCCTTCTCGGTCTCCGGCTATGTCGTGCCCTCCTCGCTGTGGCACCCCGAGACGCCGCGCCTGGAGGCCCTGCTCGACAGCGTGACCGGGCGGAGCCGGGTGATCCGCGGCCGCCGCGGCCCGCGGCAGTCGGTCGCGCTCTGGCCGGCGGGCGCCGGCCGTGTCGAGGCGACCCGCTGGCGGGTCGGCGGCGAGCTGCGCCGCGAGCTTTGGTACGACGCCGGGGGGCGGCTGGTGCGCGCGCGCTTCCCCGCGCCCGACGGTAGCCCGGTCGTGCTGCAGCGACAGGCCGGGTGAGCGGGGCGGGGCAGTCTTGCAGAGTTCCGTTCCGGCGCTTCCGCTCTTGCCAGGGCGGCGCCGGGTCCTGATATAGTGACCTCGGAAGGTCGGCAGCGGACGGACCGCTCGCCAACCCGGTCAGGTCCGGAAGGAAGCAGCCGTAACGAGTTTCCGGTCCGGGTCGCCCGCCGGCCTTCCACCCAGACCCGGCGGCGCCGCCGCCGCTCCTCCGGACAGCGAGCAGGCGATGACCGACGAGGCCGCTGAGACCGGCGCCGCCCCCGACGGTGCAGGCGCCTCCGACGGTCCAGCAGCGAGCCACGGCCCGGCCCCGGAGGCCGCGGCCGTTGCCGCCACGCCCTACCGTGTGCTCGCCCGCAAGTACCGGCCGCAGTCCTTCGCCGACCTGATCGGCCAGGAAGCCCTGGTCCGCACCCTGACCAACGCCATCGAGAGCCGGCGGCTGCCGCACGCCATCGTGCTGACCGGCGTGCGCGGCGTCGGCAAGACCACGACCGCCCGGATCATCGCCAAGGCGATCAACTACGCCGGCCCCGACGGTACCGCGGGGGCCACGGTCGGCGACACGTCCGACTGTCCGATCTGCCGGGCGATCGCCGAGGACCGCCACCCCGACGTCATCGAGATGGACGCCGCCAGCCGCACCGGCGTCGACGACATCCGCGAGCTGATCGAGGGCGTGCGCTACCGGCCGACCTCGGCGCGCTACAAGGTCTACATCGTCGACGAAGTGCACATGCTCTCGCGCAACGCCTTCAACGCGCTGCTCAAGACCCTGGAGGAGCCGCCCGAGCACGTCGTCTTCATCTTCGCGACCACGGAGATCCGCAAGGTCCCGGTGACGGTGCTCTCGCGCTGCATGCGCTTCGACCTGCGCCGCGTCGAGCAGCCGGTGCTGGCCGCCCATTTCGCGCGGATCTGCGCCCAGGAGGGGGTCGGCGCCGAGGAGGAGGCGCTGGCGATGATCGCGCGCGCCGCCGACGGCTCGGTGCGCGACGGCCTGTCGCTGCTGGACCAGGCGATCGCGCTGTCCGACGCGGACCAGGGGGCGGACTCGGACAAGAGCTCGGGCGGCGGCATCGAGGCGGCGACGGTCAAGGTCATGCTCGGCCTCGCCGACCGCACGCGCATCTACGATCTCTTCGAGGCGGTGCTGGCCGGCCGCACGCCCGAGGCCCTGGACCTGCTGGGCGACCTCTACAACGGCGGCGCCGACCCCTTGGTCGTGCTGCAGGATCTGCTGGCCCTGACCCACGGCCTGAGCCGCGCCAAGCTGCTGCCCGAGCAGGCCGACGAGGGGCTGCCCGAGGCCGAGCGGCGGCGCGGCCGCGCCCTCGCCGAAGGCCTCTCGGTGCCGGTCCTGACCCGGACCTGGCAGCTGCTGCTCAAGGGCCTGGAGGAGGTCCAGCGCGCGCCGGCGCCGCTCGCCGCCGCCGAGATGGTGCTGATCCGCCTGGCCTTCGCCAGCGGCCTGCCCGACCCGGGCGAGCTGGTGCGCCGCCTGAAGGAGGGCGCGCCGGCCGCCGCTGGTGGCCCCGCCCAGCCGGCCGCGGCTGCCCCGGGCGGCACGAGGGCGACAAGCGCGAGCGCCGCACCCGTGCCCCCGGCGCACCCGCGCCCCGAGGCCGGCGGCGGTAGCAGCGGGGGTGGCGGTAGCAGCGGGGGCGGCGCCCGCAGCGCCCCGGCGCCCCGGAGCGAGGCCGCACCCGAGAGCGAGGCCCCGCCCAGCAGCGAAGCACCGGCCGTCGCCGGCCCGCAGGACTTCCCGGCGGTCGTCGAGCTGGTCGCCGCGCAGCGCGAGATCGGCCTTTCCAACCACCTGCGCCGCGACGTCCGCCTGGTCTCCTTCCAGCCCGGGCGCATCGAGCTCAATCCGCGCGAGGAGGCGCCGCGCGACCTCGCCGGCCGCCTCGGGCGCCTGCTCGGCGACGCGACCGGCCAGCGCTGGGTGGTCAGCGTCTCCGACCTGCCGGGCCGGCCGACCCTGGCCGACCAGGAGGCCGACAGCCAGGCGCGCAAGCTCGCCGAGGCGCGCAGCCACCCGCTGGTGCGCGCCGCCCTCGAGACCTTTCCCGGCGCCGAGATCACGGCTATCAGGGAGGCTGAGGAATCCACGGCCCTCGATCCGCCGGAGAGCGAGTTGGACGAGAGCGAGCTCGACGACAGCGAGCCGGGCGAGAGCGAGCCGGACGAGGCGCCGGGCGACCGGTCCGAGGCCGACCCGGCGTGAGCGCCGCTACACGAGACCTGAGGAAGGGTGTGCCATGAAGAACCTGGGCCAGCTCATGAAGCAGGCGCAGCAGATGCAGTCGAAGATGGCGGAGCTGCAGGAGCGGCTGGCCGGGCACGAGCTCGAGGGTCAGGCCGGTGGCGGCATGGTCCGGGTCACGGTCAACGGCAAGAACGAGGTCAAGGCGGTCAAGATCGACCCGGCCCTGGCCGATCCGAACGACGTCGAGGTGCTGGAGGACCTGATCCTCGCCGCCTTCAACGACGCGCGGGTCAAGGTCGAGCGCTTCAGCCAGGAGGCCATGCAGGAGCTGACCGGCGGCCTCGACCTGCCGCCCGGCTTCAAGATGCCGTTCTAACCCCGAAGTTGCGCGCGCCGCCGCTACTCGACGGACTCGAGCCAGAGCCGTTCCGCGTCTGCAACGACCTTCGCGTGGTCGAAGGCCAGGGTGACGCTGCGCCAGTCGCGCACCACCTCGACCGCGGCCGCGTCGTCCCCGGCGCGCGGCGTAGAGCGCCCGAGCCGGACCGTGTAGACGATCGAGACGCAGTGGCCGCGGGGATCGCGCTTGGGGTCCGAGTAGACGCCGACCAGGCGCAGCGCCGAGGGATCGACCGCAATCCCGGTCTCCTCGGCGAGCTCGCGCGCGCAGGCGGCCTCGGCGGTCTCGCCGATCTCCATGAAGCCGCCGGGCAGGGCGTAGCCGCCCTGGAAGGGCGGATGGCCACGGCGGATCAGCAGCAGGCCCTCGGGCAGGAAGACGACGCAGTCGCTGGCCAGCTTGGGGGTTTCGATGTCCTGCACCGGGGCGCTCCTCCGCACTGCTTGTGGACCACAGGGGGTTCTGGACGACAGGGGGAGCGGCAGGCTAACAGAACGCCATGGCCGCCGGCGACATCGACCGTCTGATCCAGCTGCTCGCCCGCCTGCCGGGGCTCGGGCCGCGCTCGGCGCGCCGCGCCGCCCTCTACCTGCTGCAGCGCCGGGAATCGCTGCTCCAGCCGCTGGCCGCAGCGCTGAGCCGCGCCGCCGACTCCATCGTCGCCTGCTCGACCTGCGGCAACCTCGACGCCCACGATCCCTGCACGGTCTGCCGCGACCCCGGGCGCGACCTCTCGACGATCTGCGTGGTCGAGGAGGTCGGCGACCTCTGGGCCCTGGAACGCAGCGGCGCCTTCAAGGGCCGCTACCACGTGCTCGGCGGCACGCTCTCGGCGCTCGACGGGCGCGGCCCCGAGCAGCTCAATCTCGGCCGCCTGCTCGAGCGCGCCGCCGAGGAGCGCTGCGAGGAGATCATCCTGGCGCTCGGCGCCACGGTCGAGGGCCAGACCACGGCGCACTATCTGGTCGAGCGCCTGGCCGGCCTGCCGGTCGAGGTCACCGGGCTCGGCCGCGGCGTGCCGGTCGGCGGCAGCCTGGACTTCCTCGACGACGGCACCCTGGCGGCCGCGCTGAAATCGCGACGGCCCGCCGGCTGAGCCGCGTTCAAGCACTGGGCCGGCGAACCCGCGGGACCGATAAAGCGCCGCATTCGAGCGGCAAGCCTCGCGCCGCCTCGCGCCCGCGCCCATATCGCAGGCAGCAGACCGCACACCAAGGAGTACCCGGGCCCATGAATCGCGCGACACCGCTGCTCGCCGCCGCCCTCGCCCTGCCGTTCGCCCTCGACGCGCCGCCGGCAAGCGCCCAGCAGGCCACGACGATCGCCCTGGAGGCGCGCCGCGACCTGGCGCTGACCGTCTACCAGAACGGCCTCGGCCTGGTCGAGGAGCGGCGCTGGGTGCCGCTGGTACCCGGCGCCAACCGCCTCGACCTGCTCGGCGTGTCCGAGCGAATCGTGGCGCCCAGCCTTGTGGTTTCCGGCGAGGGCCTGACCCTCGGCGAACAGGCTTGGCGCCCGGCCGACCTGACGCCGCAGCGCCTGCTGGAGTCGGCGGTCGGCGGCCGGGTCAGGCTGGTCCGCGAGCACCCCGAGACCGGCGAGACGGTGAGCGAGCCGGCGGTGCTGCTGTCGCTGGCCGGCGGCCCGGTGCTGCGGGTCGGCGACCGCATCGAAATAGACCCGCCGGGCCGCATCGTGCTCGACCGCCTGCCGGACGACCTGAGCGCCGAGCCGCGCCTCGGCCTCTCGCTCGAGGCCGGCGAGGGCGGCGCGCGCGAGCTCGGCCTCGCCTACCTGGTCGAAGGCCTGGGCTGGCAGGCCGACTACGTCGCGACGCTCGACGAGAGCGGCGAGCGGCTCGAGCTGACCGGCCTGCTGACCGTCAGCAACGGCACCGACGTCGTCTTCGAGGACGCCGCCCTCAGCGTCGTCGCCGGGGAGGTCAGCCGCGACTACGGGCGGCCCCAGCCCTATCAGGCGGCGGCGCCCAAGATGATGCGCGCCGAGATGGCCGCCGACAGCGTGGCCGCGCCCCAGGCGGTCGGCGAACTCTATCTCTACGACACCGGACGCAGCGTCGACCTGGCGCGCGGCGAGAGCCGGCAGCTCGTGCTGTTCCAAGATCTCGCCATCGCGGCGAAGCGCCGCCTGCGCTTCGACGGCCTGGTGACGGCCGGCGGCGGGCCGGAGCAGGTCGGCCCGGAGCAGGCGGCGGTCCTGCTGGAGTTCGACAATCCGGAGGGCCGGGAGGCCCGGCCGCTGCCGGCCGGCACGCTGCGGCTCTACGACCTGAGCGGCGAGCGGCGCCTCTTCGCCGGCGAGGCCGCGATCGGGCACACGCCGGCCGGCGGCACGCTGGAGCTGACCGTCGGGCGGGCCTTCGACGTCACCGGCAGCGCGACGGTCACCGACCTGGAGCGCCTGTCCGACCGGGTCTACGAGATCGCCCAGGAAATCACCCTGGAGAACGCCAAGGACACGGCCGTCGAGATCGAGGTCGCGGGGCATTTGCCGCGCGGCTGGTCGCTGCTCGAGGAGAGTCGGGAACACGAGCTGGAAAGCGCCAACCGGATCCTCTGGCGCGTCCCCGTGCCGGCTGGGGGCGAAACGACCTTGACCTACCGGATGCGGATCGCCCAGTAGCAGCGCCGGCGGGCTACTCGGCAGCGTTGCTCTGCGGTATCAGGGGCGGTTGCAGCTCTCGGGCCGGCTCGCCGGCCTCGACCTGGACCTCCTCGATGCGCTCGCCGCGCTTGGTCACCTTCTCGGTCGAGATGCGGATCTGGCGCAGGTCCTCGGTCGACTGGTCGAAGTGCTTCTGCAGCTTGCCGACCCGGTCGTCGAGTCGCCGTACGTCCTCGAGCAGCCGCTGCACCTCGGCCTGGATCAGGCCGGCCTGCTCGCGCATGCGTACGTCCTTGAGCACGGCGCGCACGGTGTTGAGCGTGGCCATCAGGGTCGTCGGCGAGACGATCCAGACGCGCGCCCGGTAGGAAGCCTCGACGAGGTCCGAGAAGTTGGCGTGGAGCTCGGCGTAGACGGCCTCGCTGGGCAGGAAGAGCAGCGCCGACTCGGCGGTCTCGCCGGGCACGATGTACTTCTCCTGCACCGCCCGGATGTGCGCCTGCACGTCCCGGCGGAAGCCTCGCACGGCCTGGATCCGCCCAGCCTCGTCCGGTGCCTCCCGCAGCGCCCGGTAGGCTTCCAGCGGGAACTTCGAGTCGATGGCGATCGGGCCGGGCGGGTTCGGCAGCAGCAGCTGGCAGTCCGGCCGCACCCCGGTCGAGAGCGTGCCCTGGAAAGTGTAGGCCGAGGGCGGCAGGATCGAGGTCACCAGGTCGTGGAGCTGGACCTCGCCGAAGGCGCCGCGCGCCTGCTTGTTCGACAGGATGTCCTGGAGCCCGACGACCTGGGTCGAGAGCTCGGTGATGTTCTGCTGCGCCTTGTCGATCACCGCCAGGCGCTCCCGCAACTCGCCGAGCGTGGTGCCCTGGGCCGTCGCGCTCTCCTGCAGGCGGTCGCCGACCTTCTTGGCGAAGTCGCCGAAGCGGTTCTCCAGGGCCTCGGCCAGGACGCGTTCCTGGGCGCGCAGGGAGTCGGCGGTCTGGGCCTGGGTCGCGGCCTGGCTCTCGGCGAGCTGACGCAGCCGCGCCTCGAGCTCGGCGCTCTGGCCGCTCTGGGCGCCGGCGCCGCGGCGCAGCACCAGCAGGGCGACCAGCGCGCCCAGCAGCAGCCCGAGGCCACCGATCAGCAGGACATCTAGTTCCATCGTCGGCAAGGCTCCTCCTCAGCGGGCCACACTAGCAAAGGATGCCCGAGTCGCCGCGCCTTGACGCTTCGGCCGCGCAGCCATACTTAGCTCTTTCGGTCTTCCGTGGCCGATCCCCGACACAAGCCAGACCCTGCCCGCCGATGTCCAAGCTGCCGATCATCACCGCACCCGATCCCCGCCTGAAGAAGCGGGCCGCCCCCGTCGGGACGGTCGACGCCGAGGTGCGCCAGCTGATGGACGACATGCTGGAGACCATGTACGCGGCCCCCGGGATCGGGCTGGCCGCCAACCAGGTCGGCGTGCTGCAGCGGGTCATCGTCCTCGACCTCAGTCGCGACGACGAGCCGCCCCGGCCGCTGCGCATGGCGGACCCCGAGTTGGTCTGGGTCGCCGAGGAAGACGCCGGCTACGAGGAAGGCTGCCTGTCGCTGCCCGAGCACTACGCCGAGGTCGTGCGGCCGGCGGCGATCCTCGTCCGCTACCTCGACGAGACCGGCGCCCAGCGGGAACTGGAAGCCGACGGCCTGCTGGCGACCTGCATCCAGCACGAGATCGACCATCTGGACGGCGTGCTCTTCGTCGACCACATCTCGGCGCTGAAGCGCAACATGATCCTGCGCAAGCTGCTCAAGTCGAAGAAGGCGGCCGAGCTGCCGGCCTACTCCGAGACCTCCTTCGCCGCCTGAGCGGTTCGGCCCCGCCCGGACGGCTGCGCGGCCGGCGACATCCTGCTACACCGAGGGCCATGAGCCCGGCCCGACCGCACCCCAGAAAGCCCCTGCCCAAAAGGCCCCTGCCCAGAAAGCCCCTGCGCCTCGCCTTCCTGGGCTCGCCCGCCTTCGCCCAGGCGACGCTCGAGGCGCTGCTCGCGGCCGGACACGAGATCGCCTGCGTCTACGCGCAGCCGCCGCGCCCGGCCGGCCGCGGCCAGAAGCCGCGCCCGGCGCCGGTCCAGGCGTTTGCCGAACGGCGGGGCCTGCCGGTGCGCACCCCCACGAGCCTGCGCGACCCCGCCGAGCAGGCGGCCTTCGCCGCCCTCGCGCTGGACGCGGCGGTCGTCGTCGCCTACGGCCAGATCTTGCCGCGCGCGATCCTGGCGGCGCCGCGCCTGGGCTGCCTCAACGTCCACGCCTCGCTGCTGCCGCGCTGGCGCGGCGCGGCACCGATCCAGCGCGCGATCCTGGCCGGCGACACCGAGAGCGGCGTCACCATCATGCTGATGGACGAGGGCCTGGACACCGGCCCGATGCTGCTGCGCCAAGCGGTGCCGCTGGCGCCCGGCGAGACCGCCCAGACCTTGCACGACAAGCTCGCTGCCCTCGGCGCCGAAGCGATCCTGCCGGCCCTCCAGGGGCTGGCCGACGGCAGCCTGCCGGCGCTGCCGCAGCCGGAGCAGGGCGCGACCTATGCGGCCAAGCTGAGCCGCGCGGAGGCCCGCCTCGACTGGTCCCGTCCGGCGGTCGAGCTCGAGCGCCAGGTCCGCGCCTTCACGCCCTGGCCGGGCGCCCTCCTCGAGCACGAGGGGCAGCGCCTCAAGGTGCTGGCCGCCGAGCTGGCCGGGCTCGACGAGGTCCTGGGCGACCCGGGCCTGGTGCTAGACGACCGCCTGACCGTGGCCTGTGGCCGCGGCGCACTGCGGCCGAAGCTGCTGCAGCGGCCGGGCAAGGCGCCCCTGGAGACCGACGCCCTGCTGCGCGGCTACGCGATCCCCTCGGGAACCCGGCTGCCGTGACCCGCTACAAGCTGACCATCGAGTACGACGGCGCCGGCTTCGTCGGCTGGCAGCGCCAGACCAGCGGCCCCTCGGTGCAGCAGGCGCTGGAGGAGGCGGTCGAGGCCTTCTGCGGCCGCCGTGTCGTCCTCTATGGAGCCGGGCGCACCGATACCGGCGTCCATGCCCTGGGGCAGGTCGCCCACCTCGACCTGCCCGAGGCGATCCCGCCGGACCGGCTGCGCGACGCCATCAACTTCCACACCAAGCCCTGGCCGGCCGCGGTGCTCCGGGCCGAGCCGGTCGAGGCGGATTTCCACGCCCGCTTCTCGGCACTGGAGCGGCGCTACCTCTACCGCATCGCGAACCGAAGGCCGCCGCTGGTGCTCGACCGGGGCCGCGCCTGGCGCGTGCCGAAGCCGCTCGACGCGGCGGCCATGCAGGCGGGTGCCGACCGCCTCGTCGGCCACCACGACTTCGCCGCCTTCCGCTCCAGCGAGTGCCAGGCGGAGAACGCCGTGCGCACGCTCGACCTGCTGCGGGTGACGCGGCTCGGCGAGACGGTCGAGCTGGAGGTCGCGGCGCGCTCCTTCCTGCACAACCAGGTGCGCATCATCGCCGGCACCCTGAAGCAGGTCGGCGAGGGCCGCTGGACGCCGGACGACGTCAGCCGCATCCTGGCTTCGCGCGACCGGCGCCTGGCGGGCCAGACGGCGCCGCCGCACGGCCTGACCCTGACTGCGGTGCGCTACTGAGGTCCGTGGCTAGGCGGCCAGCCCGAGCTCGGCCTCGAGGCCGAGCATCAGGTTGAGGTTCTGCACGGCGGCCCCCGAGGCGCCCTTGCCGAGGTTGTCGAGCTGGGCGACCAGCAGGGCCTGGGCCTGCTCGCGGTTGGTGAAGACGTGGAGCTTCATGTCGTTGGTGCCATTCAGCGCCTCGGGATCCAGGCGCGTCAGCTTGGCCGCCTCGGCGGGCGGCGTCACCGAGACGAAGCGCTGGCCGGCGTAGTACTCCTCCAGGGCGGCCTGCAGGTCGGCGGGCGCCGGCGAGCCGGGCAGCGCCCAGAGTGGCAGCGCGACCTGGACCAGCATGCCCTGGGCGAAGCGTCCGACGCTGGGCGCGAAGATCGGCGGCCGGGCGAGGCGGCAGTGCGCCTGCAGCTCCGGCACGTGCTTGTGCTGCAGCTCCAGCCCGTAGAGGAAGTGGTTGAGCGCGAGCGGCTCGGCGCCCTCGGCGCCCTCGAAGGACTCGATCAGCTTGCGCCCGCCGCCGCTGTAGCCGGAGACCGCGTGGACCGTGACCGGGAAGTCGTCCGGCAGGAGGCCCTGCTCGACCAGCGGGCGGATCAGCGCGATGGCGCCGGTCGGATAGCAGCCGGGATTGGAGACGCGCTTGGAGCCGGCGATCAGGCCGGCCTGCTCGCCGGTCATCTCGGCGAAGCCGTAGGTCCAGCCCGGCGCGGTCCGGTGCGCAGTCGAGGCGTCGATCACGCAGGTGCGCTCGTTGTCGATCAGCGACACCGCCTCGCGCGCGGCCTCGTCGGGCAGGCAAAGCACGACCAGATCGGCCTCGTTGAGCAGGGCCTTGCGGGCCGCGGGGTCCTTGCGCCGGGCGGCGGGCACCGACAGCAGTTCGAGGTCGCGGCGATCCTGCAGGCGCGCGCGGATCTGCAGCCCCGTGGTCCCGGCCTCGCCGTCGATGAACACCTTCTTGGACATCCCGCGCCTCCTGTTCCGGCCCTTCCCGGTAGGCAACGCCGGGCCGCCGAAAAGCTCTCCTCGGAACCCGCGCCGGCGAAGGTCGGCCGCCGCCGCGGATCGCTTAAATGAGCGTAGCCGTCGTGGCGAACAAGAGAAAATAGTCGATGAGGACGCCGAGCAGGACGATCGCGAAGGCGCCGAAGGCGCGCAGGTCGAGCGCGTGGGCGACCAGGCGCGTCAGGCAGACCAGCACGTAGATCTGGACGCCGAAGCGCAGCGGGCCCGAGAGCGCGCCGAACAGCTGGAGCTCGGCAAGCAGGACGGCGACGGTGCCGATCGCCGCGAGCGGCACGTTCAGCCAGTTCAGCGAGGCGACCAGCGGCACGAAGCGCCGCTGCTTGCCGATCGCGCCGAGCAGGTGGAACAGCACCAGCGGGAAGGCGGTCCAGGAGATGACGTAGGCCAGGCCCTCGATCAGCAGCAGCTCCAGCTCCCCGGCGGCCAGCGGCTGGCCGGTCGCGGCGACCGCGCGGAGATGCAGGGCGACCATCACGACGTAGAAGGGCAGCACCGGCAGCGCCGCCCAGAAGGACTTCCAGAAGGTCTCCGGCGTGTCGTCGAAGCTGCGCCAGGCGACGGGGTCGAAGCGCAGCAGCCGTCCGGCGACCCAGAGGGCCGCCACGGCTTCGCTGAGCGTCGGGCGGATCACGCGAAGTAGTCCTCGAGGGCCTTGGCGTAGATCTCGGTCAGGGTCTCGATGTCGGCCACCGCGACCCGCTCGTCGACCTGGTGCATGGTCCGCCCGACCAGGCCGAACTCGGCGACCGGGCAGTGGTCCTTGATGAAGCGGGCGTCGG
>NZ_JBBDQW010000038.1:0-130313 GCF_040905785.1 Tistlia sp. | reverse complement strand
CCCGGTCGCCAGGCGCAGCGCCAACCAGGGGGGGGTAAGCCTCAGCTCCTGCTGCTGGGCGTAGCGGGCCGCCAGGCCGGCGAGCAGGCCGCCGGCCGCCGCCAGCGGCAGGGCCGGCGGCAGGTCAGGCGGCAGGTCGGGCAGCCCGAGTGCAGCCACGCCGGCGAGTGCGACCAGCAGCGGCGCGGTCGACAGGGCCAGCCCAACGGGCAGCAGCAGCAGGGCGACGAGGATGCCGCCCAGGCCGGCGGCACCGAGCCAGACCGCTTCCGCCAGGCCGGCCGAGGCCGAGACACCCACCGCCGCGGCCAGTCCCAGGACCAGGGCGGGGCGCAGGTCCGACGGCCGGGGGTCGCTGCGGCGCAGCAGGCGCGGCCCGGTGCCGGGGTCGGCGCCCAGCTCGCAGCGCTCGGCCAGGGCGGCGACCTGGGCCGCGACCGCCGGCTCGAAGACCGCGCGACGGACCTCGTCGGCATGGCCCAGGAAACGGCCCGCCCGCAGCGCCAGGCGGTGCATCAGCGCGTTGAAGCGGAACATGGCGGCACCCAGCTCGCCGCCGGCATGGCGGCCCGACAGCTCGAACTGCCCGCCCTCGGAGCGCGTCGCCGACTCGAGCAGGGCGCGCAGGCGCTCCAGCGGCTCCCGGTAGCCGGCGGCATAGGCGAAGCCCGCGAGCTCGAGCACCAGCAGCAGCACCAGCGCGGTCAACGGCAGGGTCCGACCGGCCTGGGCGTAGAGCCGCTCGCGCAGCTGCTTGTGCTGCACGCCGACATGGACGAAGCCCGCCGGAGTGCCGTTCTCGAGCGGCACGGTCACGACCGAGAAGCCGCCGACGGTGACGGCGTCGGCCGGCGCCACCGCGCGGCCGAGGGAGGTGTCGGCGGCGGTGCGGATCTGGGGGTCGGCGAGCAGCGGGTCCAGGCGTTCGCGGCCGATGCCACCGTAGTGGAGCCGCTCCAGCGCGGGTCCGGTGACGGCGACGAAACGGATGTCCGGGTCGTCCCGCGGGATCTCGGCGGTGTACTCCCACATGCCGCGGATCTCGGCGAGCGGGATGCCGAGCTCCAGGGCCAGCTGCAGGTCGCGCTGGACGCGCAGGGCGCGGCTCAGCGCCTTCTCGTCGAGCACGCTGTCGAACTGCGCTTCGGCGCGCTCGAGCGCGACCAGCACGGTGGCGGCGCCGCCGAGCAGCGCGGAGCCGACCGCAAGCAGGCCGAGCAGCAGCAGGCCGACCGGCAGGCTCCGGGACATCTTCGCGCGGGTCACGCCCTGGGCTCCGGCATCGGCGCTCACGCCGTCTCGTCGAGGCGGCGGACCTCGGCCTCGCGCTCGCCCAGGTCGGCGAGACGGGGGCCGAGCCAGGCCTCGAACCGGCGCAGCGCACCGGCGAGGGCCGGCCCGCGCTCTTTCGGCGAGACCGCCGGCAGCTCGGGGCGGGCCTCGCCGGTCGCCAGGTCCAGGGCGTCGAGACGCTGGCGCAGGCGCTGCAGGCGCGCCGTCGCCGGCAGCGGCAGCAGCACCAGCAGCAGGGCTGCTAGCAGGCCGCCGGCGAGCGTGATCGCCACCGCGCCGAGCGCAAGGGCCAGTGCGAAGCGCTCGCGCTGATCGGCCACGGCGGCCGTCGGCAGGGCCACGGTCACGGTGCCGAGCGACTCGCCGAACAGGCCGGTCATCGGCAGCCCGTAGGTGATCGCCACCGCGCCGACCTGCCGCCAGGGCGGCGCCCCGGGCAGCCCCCCGGCACCGGGCACCGCCGTCCCGGCCTTCTCCCCGATCTCGGCTTCGTTGGTCGAGAAGAGGATGCGGCCGCGGTCGTCGAGGACGCGGATGGCGGAGAGATCGGGGACCTGGCTGCGCTCGTCGGCCATGACCGCGAGCAGGCGGCGCTGCTGCTCCAGTGCTACGCCCGCCTGCAGCCCGTTCTCGACATGGCGGGCGACCTCGGTGGCGACTTCCGAGAGGCGCGAGTCGACCGTCGTGAGCAGGGCGCGCTCGAAGGCGGCATGGGAGGCCAGCGCCATCGCCGCCGCGCCGAGCGCGAGGCTGGCGACCGTGACGGCCAGCGCCAGGCCGCGCAGGCCGAGGCCGCCGGCGCGCGGCGCCGAGGCGGCGGCCGGCGCCGCGGGCGAGCCGGTCGGTGCGACGGGCCGGAGCGGGTCGGCGGAAGTCACGCCTCGATGAATTCCGCGATCGTCAGCATCGACATCGGCGGATAGAAGCCGAGCCGGTGCGCGGTCTGCATGTTGATCAGCAGGGAGAAGCGGTCGAGGCTCTCGATCGGGATCTCCGAGGGGCTCCTGCCGTCGACCAGGATCTGTTCGGCGAGGTAGCCGGTGAACTGGCCGACGTTGTAGTAGCGGCTGACCAGTCCGAGCAGGCCGTGGGAGTCGCGGATGAAGTTCTCGGCGCCGGCGAAGCTCGGCAGGCCGATCGCGGCCGCGCTGTCGGTCAGGAGGTCGCGGTTGACGTTGAGGAAGCTGTCGGGCGGGATGTAGAGCCATTCCGCGCCCTGGTCCTTGACCGCGCGGACCTTGTCCGGGATCGAGGCGGGGTCGGGCTTGCCCTCGGCGTCGAGCCCGACCGGCTCGGCGATCAGGCTGAAGCCGTCGCGCTCCGCGAGCGCCTGGACCTGATCGATGGTCAGGCGCGCGTTCGATTCCTGCGGGTTGTAGACCGCGCCCAGGGTCTCGAAGGCGCCGTAGGCGTGGATCGTGCGCAGCTGGGTCTCGACCGGCGCGATGTAGAGCGTCCCGGTCAGGTTGGCGCGCGGCGCGTCGAAGGCCTCGACGATGCCGGAGCCGACGGGGTCGCTGACGATCGTGAAGACCGAGGGGATGTCGGTGATCTGGGTCGCGGGGTCGGGGGCCCCGACCGTGCCGAAGGCGGTCAGCGCGGTGGTCGTGCCCCAGGTGTAGACCAGGTCCGGCCGGGTCTCGATCGCCTCCTGGACGATCTCGGCGACCTTGTCGCGGCTGGTGCCGGCGTCGCGCACGATCAGCTCGGTGCGCAGGCCGCGGCGGTCGAGGTAGTCCTTGAAGCCCTGGCTGGCATCCTCCCAGCCGCGCCAGGTGATCATGAAGATCCGGTAGGGCGGCTCGGCCGCGCGCGCCCGGCCGATCCCGGCGGCGGGCAGCAGCGCCCCGGCGGCGAGCCCGGCGAGCAGAGAGCGGCGCGTCGGCCGGAAGAGTCTGAGGTCGCCGGTCCCGGTCATGCCGTGGTGTCCCCGCTCGCCTGGCGGCCCGCGGGGCCGATCCGCATGGCCAAAGGATAGAACAGCATCGCCGTCACCACCGACAGTCCCCCGATCACCGCAATGGTCGCATTATAGCCGGTGGTCGCGATCATTGTCGCGGCCAGCAGCGGCCCGATCACGCTGCCGACGCGCTCGGACAGGCGCAGCAGGCTGACCAGGCTGGTTTCGCCGTAGAGCCGCGCCTCGGCCGGGCAGAGCACCGGCAACAGGGCCAGCATCGGCGCCGAGGCGATGCCCTGGGCGAGACCGAAGACGCCGACGGCGACCGCCATGCCGTCGCGCGGGTCGACCGTGGTCACGGCAATGAGCGCGATCCCCGTCAGCAGGCCGCCGAGCGCGACCAGGCTCGCGTAGCGGCCGCCGCGGTCGCCGAGCCAGGCGCCGATCTGGGTGCCGATCAGCATGAACACGCCGTAGAGCATGATGGTGCGGCCGATCGCCGGCTGGCTGACATCGAGCGAGTCCAGGAACAGCGGGGTCAGGTAGAACAGGAAGCCGGTCAGCGCGATCTTCGCCGGGATCGCGGCGAGCAGGATCAGGCCGGCGAAGCGCGGGTTGGCGAGCGCGCGCACGACCTCGCGCAGGCGCGCCTTGACCGGCGCCGTGTCGCGCCGCGGCTCGTGCATGTAGCTGGCCGCGACCAGGGCCGCGATCACCACCAGCGCGGTCGAGACGACGAAGGTCGCGCGGTAGCCCAGGCGGTCGGCCAGCACGGCGCCGATCGCGGAGCCGCAGATCACCGCCGTCGTGACCGCCGCGACGAAGACGGCCATGGCCCGGGCTCGCTGGCCTGGCTCGGCGGTCGCCGCCAGGTAGCCCTGCGCGGCGATGGTCACGACCGCGTAGCCGACGGCGGCCAGGCAGCGCCAGACCAGCAGGTCGTAGACGCTCAGCGCCGCCGCGGTGCCGGCATAGCCGATCGCCGCCGGCACCGCCCCCGCCAGAAACACGCGGCGGGCGCCGAAGCGCGCGACCCAGGTGCCGCCGAAGGGTGTCGCCAGGGCGACGAAGGCCATGAAGACGACGATCGGCAGGCCGATCACCACGTCCCGGGGCAGCGGCTCGGCGCCGAGGAAGGGCAGCAGCGCGCCGACCGGCAGGTAGAGCGTCTCGGCGTAGAGCGGCAGGAAGGAGCGCGAGAGCTCCTCGGCGAAGACGAAGATGAACAGCGGCAGGCGCGCGTCGACCCGGCTCGGGATCGTGCCGGCGGTCTCGTCGGCGAAGCCCAGGCGCACCGAGCGGCGCAGCCTCTCCAGTCGGACCGCGAGCTGCTCGGGAATCCGGCGCAGGCCGGAGATGCCCTGGTCGATGCGCCCGTAGGCCTGGCCGATCCGCCGGCTGAGCCCGTCGAGCTCGCCCATCAGGTGGCCGATCTCGTCGCGGCGCCCGCGGCTGCGCGGCCGCACCGTCCAGTCGCCGGCCGCGGCCTCGCGCACCGTGCGGTCGATCAGGCGCAGCGGCGTCAGGATGTTGCGGTCGACGACGAAGACCAGCAGCTCGAAGGTGATCAGCAGCGAGACGATCAGGACGATCAGCACGTCCCAGCGGATGTCGGCGATCTGGCGCTCGGCGTAGGCGCGGTCCATGCCGACCTGCAGGCGCGCGAAGGTGCGCCCCTCGTGCTGCAGGGGAAAGCTGGCGTTGCGCACGCGCTCGAGGTTGCCGACGTCGGAGGCCGCCTCGAGCGGCGCCAGGGCGCCCCCGGCGGCGGCGGCCTGCAGTTCCTCCAGGTGCGCGCCGGCGGCGTAGGCGACCGCGCCGTCGGGACCGGTAACCGCGATGTAGACGATCGCCGAATGGCGCTGCAGGTAGTCGGCCAGGAAGGCTTCGACGCCGCGCATCTCCTCGAAGGGGATGCCGAGCGCCTCGGCCCGCTCGATCTCCGAGGCGACGGTGCGCGCGACCAGCTCGGCGTCGCGGTCGAACTCTGGCACCAGCACCTGGTCGAGGGTCTGCCAGGCCTGCTGCGAGACCCAGAGGGCCGAGGCCAGCAGCACGGCCACGGCGGTCACCAGCAGGCCGTTGATGACGCGCCGCCAGGTCCGGTCGTCGATCAGCGCGGCCTCGCCGGCTTCCTGGCTGCCGGGCTTCGTCGGGTCGGTCTCGGGCGCCTGGGACATGAGGCTAGCTACCGCGGCGGGTCGTCTCGACCAGCCGCTCGACGTCGTGCAGCTCGGCCAGTGCGCGGTTCGCCGTCTCGTGGAAGCGCCCGGGGGCGGGGACGCCGGCGGGCGCCTCGGCGCCGCCGATCGAGGCGATGATCCTGGCCTGAAGCTGCAGGCGCCGCCGGACGCCGTGGAGCAGGACGACCGCGATCAGGCCGATGGCGGCGGTGCCGATCGCCGCGGCGCTCAGGACGGCGCTGCCGAGCGAGGCCAGCATGGTGTCGTTTCGTTGCTCGGCGTTGCGCGCGGAGACCCGGATCTCGACGCCGCCGACCGCGGCGCCGAAGGGATTGACCAGGCTGGTCGCGGCGATGCGGTCGCCCTCGACGACGCCCGCGACGGTCGATTCGAGCGCGAGCCGCTCCAGCAGGTCGGGGCGGGCGCGGCCGCTGTTGTAGAGCACGCGGCCCCGGTCGTCGAAGACGGCGATGGCCAGGATCTCGGGATAGCGGGCGCGCTGGCGCTCGACGACCTCCTGGGCGTTCTGGATCTGCTCGAGCGAGAGACCGAGGTCGAGGCTGGCCTCGAGCGTCGCCTTGAGGTCCTGGGCCAGGAAGGCGTAGCGGCTGTTGTCGAGGTTCTCGGTGACCTGGACGAACTTGGCGTAGTTGAGCCGCGCCGTGATCAGCACGGCGGTGAGCAGCACCAGGGCGATCAGCACCGCGAGACGCAGCGGCAGCGGCATCGCCCGGCCCCCCCGCCTCGGCTTCAGGTCGCCGCGGCTTGGACCGGCGTCGACGCGGTCCGGGCCAGGGCGGTGGTCAGGGCGGCGGCGCGCGCGGCCCGCAGTCCGACGCCGAAGCTGGCGAGGATCTCCGCGAAGTCGTCGGGCGCGATCAGCCGGAAGCGGGTCTGGAAGGCGGCGATCTCCTCGCTGTCGGGCAGGTGCCAGTAGGTGCGCCGGCTCTGGTCCTGGGGCGTCGCCTCCAGGGCGCCGCCCGCGGCCAGGGTGGCGATCGCCCGCCGAAGCACCGGGATCGCCGTCGGGTAGACGTTGACCACGTGCCACTGGAGGCTGCGCTGCGGGTCGGCGGCCAGGGAGGTCGTCTCGAGGATCGGCCCGGTGTCGATGCCGGCGTCGACGAAGTGCACGGTGCAGCCGATCCGCGTCCGCCCGGCCGAGAGCTGGTGGAAGGGCGCGAACAGGCCGGCGTACTCCGGCAGGTAGCCCGGGTGGACGTTGAGGATGCCGAAGCGCGGCACGGCGAGGAAGTCCGGCGGGAAGATGTGGGAGAAGCGGATCGAGAGGACCAGGTCGGGCGCCAGCGCGCGGTAGTCCGCCTCGACCTGGCGCAGCCTCGGGACGATGCGCACCGGCGCGCCGAGACGGCGGCCGAGCCCGGCGAAGTTCTGCCAGCAGTCGGGCGTCCTCGCCGCCTCGCCGGCGCGCGCCGCGGCCTGCAGGGGCAGCAGCCAGTCCAGCGGCAGCTCACGCTCGAAGAAGCGCAGCAGGTCCAGGTCGGCGCGCTCGCGCTCCAGCGGGCGCGTGACGTCCGACAGCCACAGCGTGACCTCGTGCCCCTGCAAAGCTTCCGCCAGCTGGTTCACGGCGACCAGGGCGGGCAGGTCGTTCTTCGCACAGATCAGGATGCGCATGAGGCCTGCCGCAAACGAATGGCTGAGGATCGGGTCATCTCTGACGGATTGGACCGCTCTCCCCCATGGTGGCCCACGGCTGGGGTATCAGGGAACGGTCGGCCATTCAAGTGAAAAGTTAGAACGTTTCTGTATTGGCAGTAATCATTTGGCAAGACATAGCAATGTTGCTCACCAACTCAAATAGATTCGAGGCGGGTGAGAATGTACGGCCGCAAGTGATATTCGGTTACTTGTGTTGCCGCCTGCCGCATGGAGCGGGCATTCGCCCGCCAGCCATCGATTTTCATCTCGCCGGTCAGGTATCGCAGACCATTCCGCCACGATTTCCGGCCTACCTGTGGCACCGGTTCGCGTTGGCGCGAACCTTGCGTGGTTGGGTATCATGCAAGGCGGGGAAGAACGACATGAGGACGGCATTGGCGGCATTTGTGCTTGCCCTGGGACTGACGGCAGGGACTGCCTCGGCGACGATAGTTTATCCGGACAGGGACTACGTGTTCGTGTTTACGGGGCACGTGACCGAGGTGACGCCGTACGTGGACCCTGGCAATCCCGACATCTATTACCGGCCGTTCTTGCAGGTCGGCGATCCTGTGCAGGCCGCAGTCGGTGTCAACTACATTGGAGACTACCCGGTCTACAAGTATCTGAGAAACGGCAACACGATGGGGTACCCGGTTGACGCCTTCCCAATGTCTGATGGGTACTTCAAAGCGCTGGTCGTGCCGCGCCCGAATTTTGACCCTGGAAGGGATGATTTCTGGAGCTTCGATTACGTGATGGGTCCGGCCGAAAGTCAGGGTCTTGCCTTTGACCTCTTTACGCGCGAGTTGGTGCATGCGGAGTTTTCGACTTGGACCGACTATACAGACACGTATTTCTACAGCGACTTTTCGATCGCGGAATACGGTGGCCGCATCAGCCAGAACGCGGAGCGGGATCAGTTCGAGTCAGCGCCTGATCACCAGTTTCGATTCACCGGCACCTGGGAGACCGTGAAGTTCCTCGATGTCCCCGAACCGACGTCCTGGTCGCTGCTGCTCGGAGGGGTGCTCGCGGCTGGGTTCTTGCGGTCTCTCAGGCGGCGCAGCGTCTAAGAGGGATCCGCGCGGTCGCGGAGGCCGGCAACCGAGGGTTCCGAACATGCTGGGAGTAGAGCGATGAGAGGGTTGCTCGCCTGTGTGATGACGATAAGCGCTCTCGCTGTGCCGAGCGCCTCGGCGACGATCGTCTATCCGGATGCTGACTACATCTTCGAGTTCACCGGCTATGTGACAGAGGTGTTGCCAGGCGAAGGAACCAGCCACCACGAGGTCTACTACGAGCCGTTCTTGGAAGTGGGGCAGGCCATCCACGCCGTCGTCGGCGTCAACTACATGGGACAGCATGAGCTTTATGCAGGGATGCGGCACGGGAACGAAGTCATCTATTGGCTGCCTACAGTTTTGTACAACGGCGGGTTCATGCGCGCCTCATTCGAGACCAAGGCGGGGTTCGATCCTGAGAGACCAGACAGCTACATCTTCGATTTTCCAACCGGGGACCATGAGTCGAATGTCGTCAAATTCGACCTGTTCACGAGGCAGCCGACCGAAATTTCCCTCGTCAGCCATGTTTCCTACATCGAGCCAGAATTTACGCAGATCAGTATCACGAACGAGAACAGCTCCATCTACCAAAAGGCTGGTGAGAATCAGGGTTCCAGCGCTCCCTTCCATAGCTTCAATTTCACCGGCACCTGGAAGACCGTGAAGTTCCTCGACGTCCCCGAACCGACATCGTGGTCGCTGTTGATCGCAGGGATCCTGGGAGCAGGCTACCTGTCCCGTCGGCGCCAAGCTGCCACCCCTCATTGAGGAGTCGCTCGATGAAGTCCCTCCTTCGAGCCATAGTCTTCACGGCAATTGTGGCAAGCGTTCCGACGGCCGCCTCCGCGGGTGTCATGGATTTTGACACCGGCTACCTCTGGCGGTTCACCGGCCAGATCACCGGCATCGAGGAGGCGGTCCATCCGGACGTCTCCGAAGCGCCCTTCATGGACATCGGCGACCCAGTCTACGCAGCCATCGGACTGAACTACGCTCACCTGCCGCCCGATTGGTTCAACGAGAATCGTGTCGGCAACGCGGTCACCTGGCCGGGAGAGGCTCTGAGCTATTCCGGCGGCGGCTTCGCCGCGAGCTTCGAAACCGACATTGGTCTGGTCACGCCGGGACCCAGCGGCACCGAGGAACTCATCCGCTTCGACCTCGTGACCGGCGAAATCGTTCATGTCGAAGGTGTCGGTTACACCTACTTCGACCGGATCGCCTTCTGGTGGGGGGTGGACGGCGGCCGGATTCAGCAGGTCGCAAACATCCGCGGTTACGCCTTCCCGTCTCATTTTTTCACCTACGAGGGCGCATGGGAAGTGGTTCGCGTTCAGCCCGTACCAGAGCCGAACGCGCTGACTTTGATGCTTCTCGGCGGTGTCGCGCTCGCCGCGGCAGCGACAAGGCGGCGCCCGCGTCGCGGGTGACGCGAAACAAGGGCGGCGTCGGCGAGAAAGTGAGAAGTCACCGACACCGCGGTTGCTCAGCCTCGCCGGGATCTCTTCGCCTGCCAGCAGCAGGCTGAACGTGGCCGGGTCGGCTACGTAGCGCTGCTGCCCGCACGCCTGCCTTTTCAGCATCCTGCCCGGCTCGCCGTACCACTTGTATGGCAGAGATTGCCTGATCTGCCGTGCCCATGCCGTCACGCGAATGCGAGTGAGTTGCAATCACACGACATCCCTGGCACTTTCCGCCCGACGGCCCGGCAGGGGCGCCGGGCGCAGCCAGGACAAGGAGCAGAGCGATGAGACAGGCAATTCCGAGGGCGGGCAGGGCAGGCATGGCGGGCGGCCTCATGGCGCTGTCGCTGTCGATCCTGGCCGCACCGGCCCAGGCGGCCGACAAGCGCGCGGTGCTGGAGACCTATGCCGACATCGCCCAGGCCGCCTATGAAGACTCGCTGCAGACCGCGCGGGACCTGCAGCAGGCCGTCGAGGCGCTGATCGAGCAGCCCTCGGCGCAGGCGCTGGCGAGGGCGCGGGCGGCCTGGATCGAGGCCCGCGTTCCCTACATGCAGACCGAGGTCTACCGCTTCGGCAACGCCATCGTCGACGACTGGGAGGGCAAGGTGAACGCCTGGCCCCTCGACGAGGGCCTGATCGACTACGTCGATCCCTCCTACGGCAGCGAGTCGGCCGAGAACCCGGGCTACGCCGCCGACGTGATCGCCAACCCGACCCTGACGATCGGCGGCGAGACGCTCGACGCCGGCACGATCACGGCCGCGCTGCTCGAGGAGAACCTCCAGGAGCTGGGCGGCATCGAGGCCAACGTCGCGACCGGCTACCATGCCGTCGAGTTCCTGCTCTGGGGCCAGGACCTCAACGGCACCGAGGCCGGCGCCGGCGAGCGCTCCTGGACCGACTACGCCAAGGGCGAGGACTGCACCAACGGCAACTGCGAGCGCCGCGGCGACTACCTGGCGACCGCGACCGGCCTGCTGGTCGACGACCTCGACTGGATGGCCGCGCAGTGGACGGAGGGCGGCGCGGCCCGCAGCGGCCTGCTCGATGGCGATCCCGACGCCGGCATCGCGGCGATCCTGACCGGCCTCGGCAGCCTGTCCTACGGCGAGCTGGCCGGCGAGCGGATGAAGCTCGGCCTGATGCTGCACGACCCCGAGGAGGAGCACGACTGCTTCTCCGACACGACCCATCTCAGCCACTACTTCGACATTGTCGGCATGCTCAACGTCTACTCGGGCAGCTACACCCGCGTCGACGGCCGCAAGGTCGTCGGCCCGGCGGTCTCGCACCTGCTCGCCGCGCAGGCGCCCGAGGTCAACCAGGAGCTCTACGCGCGGCTGCGGGCGACCGAGGCCGCGGCGGCGGAGATGAAGGCGCGCGCCGAAGCCGGCGAGGCCTACGACCAGATGATCGGCGCCGACAACGCCGAGGGCAACGCGGTCGTCCAGAAGGTCATCGACGGCCTGACGGCGCAGACGCCGGCGATCGAGAAGGCCGTGGCCGCCCTCGGCCTGCAGCCGATCGCCTTCGAGGGCTCCGACAGCCTCGACGATCCCGAGGCGGTCTTCCAGTAGGCGGTCCGGCGGGAGCCCGCGCACGGGTTCCCGCCGTCTCTCTCAGCACGTTTGGAGCCTCGATGCCGTCTCGCCCCCTTGCCCGTCACAACGCCCTCGCGGCGGTGCTCGGCCTCGGCCTCGCCTCTTTCTCGGGCGTGGCGGCGGTCGGCCAAGCGGTGTCGGACCCGGCCGCCGGACGCACGCCGGCGGAGCAGGCGCGGGTCGAGGCGGTGACGAGGCCGACCGAAGACTTCTCCAAGCCGGAGCCCTTCGAGCTGAGGCCGGCCGGTGCGGCGACGGTCTTGAAGACGCTCAACACCAACAGCTTCTCCCACGCCTCGGCCAACATCTCCTTCGAGCGCGAGCTGGACTTCAAGGTCGGCAACGCGATCTTCCGCAAGCTCTGGGTCTCCTCGCCCAGCTCGACGGCCTCCTCGGACGGCCTGGGCCCCCTGTTCAACTCGCGCTCCTGCCAGAGCTGCCACCTCAAGGACGGCCGCGGCCATCCGCCGCCGCTCGGCGAGGAGGGGGTGTCGCTGTTCCTGCGCCTCTCCGTGCCGCCCCAGGACGACGGGGATCGCGAGGCGCTGGCCGCCCGGCGCGTCAAGGCGATTCCCGAGCCGACCTACGGCGGGCAGCTGCAGAACTTCTCGGTCCAGGGCATCCCTGCCGAGGGGAGCATGGTCATCGAGTACGCCCCGCTGCGGGTGACCCTGGCCGACGGCACCGAGGTCGAGCTGCAGAAGCCGACCTATCGGATCGAGGGCCTGAACTACGGTCCCCTGCATCCCGAGACGATGACCTCGCCGCGCCTGGCGCCGCCGATGATCGGCGTCGGCCTGCTCGAGGCAATCCCGAAGGCCGACATCCTGGCCAACGCCGATCCGCAGGACGCCGACGGCGACGGCATCTCGGGCCGGGCCAACCGGGTCTGGAGCGACGAGACCGGGCGCGTCGAGCTCGGCCGGTTCGGCTGGAAGGCCGGCCAGCCGAGCGTCGCGCAGCAGACCGCCAGCGCCTTTCGCGGCGACATCGGCATCTCGACGCCGCTCTATCCGCAGCCGGCCGGCGACTGCACCGGCCTGCAGCCCGACTGCCTGGAGGCGCCGCACGGCGGCAGCGGACCGGACGACACGCTCGAGGCGACCGCGGAGATGGTCGAGAAAGTCGACTTCTACAGCCGCAACCTCGGCGTCCCGGCGCGCCGCGACCTCGACGACCCGCAGGTCCTGGAGGGCAAGCGGGTCTTCTACGAGGCCGGCTGCATCGGCTGCCATCGTCCGAAGTTCGTGACCCGCCGGGACTCACTCGGCCCGGAGCAGTCCTTCCAGCTGATCTGGCCCTACACCGACCTGCTGCTGCACGACATGGGCGAGGGGCTTGCCGACCACCGGCCCGAAGGCCTGGCCGACGGCCGCGAATGGCGCACGCCGCCGCTTTGGGGCATCGGCCTGACCGAGACCGTGAGCGGCCGCGCGCACTACCTGCACGACGGCAGGGCGCGCAGCCTGTTGGAGGCGATCCTGTGGCACGGCGGCGAGGCCGAGGCCGCGCGCCAGAAGGTCGTCGCCCTGCCGGCGGCCGAGCGCGAGGCGCTGCTAGCCTTCCTGAGGTCGCTGTGAGTCTCGGCTCGAACGCACGCCGCCTCGCCGGCGCTGGCCTGCTGGTCGCGGCCCTCCTGCCGGCCGTTCCGACCGCCCCCGCGGCGGCGCCTCTCGGCGAGAGCGACTACCAGCGGGTCAACGAGGCCCTGGTCGCGGGGCACGTCGTGCCGCGCTACCAGGCGCTGGCCGACGCCCTAGGCGGCCTCGATGAGGCTGCACAAGGCTATTGCGACGCGCCGGCCCCCGCCCGGCTGGCGCCGCTGCGCACCGCCCACGACGGCGCGCTCGACGCCTGGATGGGCGTGCAGCACCTGCAGTTCGGACCGGTCGAGCTCTTCATGCGCTCCTACCGGCTCTATTTCTGGCCCCAGGGCCGCGGCAAGGTCGGGCAGGCGATCGAGGCGCTGCTCGCCGCGGCCGACCCGGCGGCGCTCGAGGCGGAGCGCTTCCGCAATGCGAGCACGGCGATCCAGGGCTTGCCGGCGGCCGAGGTCCTGCTGTTCGGGCTGGGCTCGGAGACTCTGCCTTCGGACTACCGCTGCGCGCTGCTGGTCCGGCTCACCGGCAACATGAGGGCCATGGCCGAGGAGATCCTCGCCGAGTGGCGGGGCGGCGAGATCGACTTCGCCCGGACCGTCGCCGAGCCGGGGCCGGACAATCCCTACTTCGCGACGGCGCAGGAGGCCTCCCTGGCCTTCTTCCAGAGCCTCTACACCGGCCTCGAGATGCTGTCGGACGTGCGGCTGAAGCCGGTCCTGGGGGCCTCGGCCGAGACCGCCCGGCCGCAGATGGTCGAGGTGCCGCGGCCCGGCCGGTCGCTGCGCAACATCGTGCTCGGCCTGGAGGCCCTGCAGGGGCTCTATGGGGGCGAGGGCGCGGGGCAGGGGGCGGGCGTGGGACAGGGCGGGGCCGGGAGCGCCCCGGGCCTGGGCGCGCTTGCCGTCGCGAGCGGGGCCGATCCGGAACTCGATCCCCTGCTCAGGAAGGCCTTCCGCCTGACCCTCGAGAACGCCCGCGGCATCGAGGGGCCGCTGGCGGAGGCGGTGGTCGACGCCGCGCGCCGCCCGGCCCTCGAGAAGCTGCAGACCCAGCTGACCGCGCTGCGGCAGATCCTGCGCGGCCGGCTGTCGGCCGCGACCGGCCTGACGGTCGGCTTCAACGCCATGGACGGGGACTGAAGGCCATGTCGGCAGGACAGAATCCTTTAAACCGGCGCCGCCTGCTCAGGCTTGGCGCCGGTGCCGCCGGGCTCGGCGCGGCCGGCCTGCTTCGGGCTGGCGGTCCGGCCGCGGCGGCGCCCGCGCCGCTCTACCTCAGCGCCTGCGCCGACCGGGAGGGCCGCTTCTACGCCGGCGGCTTCACGGCCGAAGGCGAGCTCGCCTACCGGGTGGCGCTGCCGCAGCGCGGGCACGCGCTGGCCGTTGCGCCGGGCGGCGATCTTGCGGTCCAGTTCGCGCGCCGGCCCGGCACCTACGCCCTCGTCTTCGACGCGCGCGACGGCAGCGGCGCGCGGCTCGTCGCCAACGCCGAGGGGCGCCGCTTCAACGGCCACGGCACCTTCTCGGCCGGCGGCCGGCTTCTCTATGCCAGCGAGAACGACTTCGAGGGCGAGCGCGGCGTCGTCGGGGTCTACGACCGGGGCGACGGCTTCCGCCGTGTCGCCGAGCTGCCGAGCCACGGCCTCGGCCCGCACGACCTGTGCCTGCTGCCCGACGGCCAGACCCTGGTCGTCGCCAACGGCGGCATCCAGACCGACCCGGAGCTGGGCCGGATCAAGCTCAACATTCCGACCATGGCGCCTTCGCTGGCCTACCTCGACCGGCGCGACGGCACACTCCTGCGCAAGGTCGTGCTGCCGCGCGAGCTCCACATGGCCTCGATCCGCCACCTGGCGGTCCGGCGCGACGGCCTGGTCGCCTTCGCCCTGCAGTACGAGGGCCCGCGCGGCGACCTGGTGCCGCTGGTCGCGACCCACCGGGGCGACGCGCCGGAGGCGCGCCTGTTCCAGGGCCCCGAGCGGACGCTGCGCGCGCTCGACCACTACGTCGGCAGCGCCGCGCTCGACGCCGGCGGCCGCTATCTGGCGGTCTCCTCGCCGCGCGGGGGCGTGGTCCAGGTCTGGGACATCGAGACGGCGGCGCCGGTCTGCAGCGCGACGATCCCCGACGGCTGCGGCGTCGCGGCCCTGAGCGGCTCGGGTCTCTTCCTGGCCAGCAGCGGCGCCGGGGGCGCCTTCCTCCTGGAAGCCGCCTCCGGAACCTGCCGCCCGCTCGAGGCCCCGGCGCTGCAGGCGCTGCGCTGGGACCACCACATCGTGCCACGCGGCGGCTGAATCGCTGCCTTCGGCCGGCGGAGTCGCCGGAAGGGATTGGCGCAGGGGAACGCTTGCGGTAAGAAGCGGTTGAGAATGCGACAGACTCGCATTCTCACGATACCGGCCGAGTTCAGAGGGAGCGATGGAAGAAGGGACGGGCACGACGGCCGCAGAGGTACCCGAGGGCGCGGCGGTGACCGCGCAGGGTGCGGTCGGGGACACCGCCCCGGGCGCGGGCCTGGGCGACGCAGGGCTGGAAGCCGACGGGCTCGCCGGCGGGCCGGCGGGCGGCCTCGAGGGCTCGGCGCAGCAGGCCTGGGAGATCCTGCAGGCCGGCGGTCCCGTCGTCGCCATCCTGCTGTTTCTCTCGGTCGTGGCCCTGGCGATCGTGCTGGTCAAGCTCTGGCAGTTCCAGGTGGCGCGCCTCGGCGACCGGCGCACGCCGCGCCGGGCGCTCGCGCTCTACCGCGCCGGCCAGCCCGCCGAAGCCCTGGCCGTGGCGGCGGCCTCCCGAAATCCGGTCGCGAAGGTGCTGGTGCGGGCGATCAACGGCCGCGCGCGCAGCGAGCTGCCCGAGGCCATGGTGCGCGAGGAGGTCGTGCGCTACGGCGGCGATCTGCTCGAGGCGCTGCGCGGCTGGTTCCGCCCGCTCGAGGTGATCGGCTCGCTGGCGCCCCTGCTCGGTCTGTTCGGCACCGTGCTCGGCATGATCTCGGCCTTCCAGCAGCTCGAGCAGGCCGGCAATCAGGTCGACCCCTCGATCCTGTCGGGGGGCATCTGGGAAGCGCTGCTGACCACCGCCGTCGGCCTGGCGGTCGCCATGCCGGTGATCGTGCTGCTGAACTGGCTGGAGCGCCGCGTCGATCGCCTGGCCCACGAGATGGACGACGTCGTGACCCAGGTCTTCACCGAGGACCTTTCGCTCGCCCGTCCCCGAGAGGGGACCGAAGGCCGCGCGCCGCGCGCCGAGACCGCCGGAGGGGAGAGAAGCCATAGCGCTGTCGACAGCCGAACGCCCGCGCTCGTCGCTGGCCGCTAGCGGGCGCCGCCGACGCGCGGGGATCAGCCTGACGCCGCTGATCGACGTCGTCTTCATCCTGCTGATCTTCTTCATGCTGGCATCCAGCTTCCTCGACTGGCGCGCGATCGACATGAACGCGCCCCAGCGCACCGGCGCGGGCAGCTCGGTCGAGGGCGCCGTGCTGGTGGAGGTCCGCCGGGACGGCCTGCGGCTGTCCGGGGAGATCGTCTCGCTCGACGGCCTGGGCCGGCGCATGGCCGGCCTGCTCGCCGAGCGCGTCGACCAGAAGGTGCTAGTGCGCCCGGCGCCGGGGGTGGCTCTGCAGGACACGGTGCAGGTGCTCGACCGCCTGGCAGGCGCCGGCGTCACCGACCTTTCGCTGATCCGGAGTCCCTAGCCATGCGCTTCGACCCGCCGCGACCGAGGAACGACGACGAGCGCATCCTGCCGCTGATCAACGTCGTCTTCCTGCTGCTGATATTCTTCATGCTGGCCGGACGCCTGTCGGCCAGCGATCCCTTCCGGGTCGAGCCGCCGCGCTCGGCGGCGGAGGCGCCGGCCGCGGCGCAGGAGACCGTCGTGCTGGTCGGTGCCGACGGCCGCCTCGCGCTCGACGGCCTTCTGCTCGAGCCGCCGGCGCTGGCCCGGGCCGTGGCTGCCCGGCTGAAGGCCGAGCCCGGGACGACGCTCCGTCTCAAGGCCGACGGCGGCGCCGAGGCGACCGAGGTCGTCGCCGTCATGGAGCTGCTGCGCGACGCCGGCGTCGAGCGGCTGAAGCTCCTGACCGTGCCCGGAGGCCGCTGATGGAGCTCGGCCGCAGGCACTGGCTCGCCGCCTTCGCCGTTGCCCTGGCGATCCACGCCCTGGTCGCCGGCGTCTGGCTGTGGCAGGCGCCGCCGTCCGGCGCCGCCAGCGCAGGACTCGGCGGCGTCTCGGTCTCGCTCGGCCCGGCCGGCGGCGCGCCGGGCTCGGTCGACCAGGAGTCCGACGCGACCACGGAGGCCGAGCCGGTCAGCGAGAGCGAGGTCGCCGAGGAGGTGCCGACCGAGACCATCGAGGCGGCCGAGTCCGAGACGCAGGAGGTGACCCCGCCCGAGCCCGAGGCCGTGCGCCCGCCGGAGCCGGAGGTCGCCGAGGCTGCCGAGGTGCCGGTGGCGGAGCCGCTGACCGAGCCGCTCGAGGCCCAGGTTGCCGAAGCCGAGCCGGCCGCCGAACCGGTCACGGAGCCGGAGGTGACCGAAGCCGTCGAACCGGAGACCACGGAGGCCAAGGCCGAGCCTTTCGAGATCGCGAGCGCCGTGGCGCCGCCGCCGCCGCCCAAGCCGCGCGACCTGCCGGAGGCGCCGCAGCCGGCGAAACGTCCCGAGCCGCAGCCCGCACCCGAGGCCGAGCCGGCCGAGCAGGTCGCTGCGGCGCCCACGGGACCGCCTGCGCCTGCCGCGGATTCGGTCGCCGGCGCCGGCGGCAAGAGCGGCACCCAGGCCGCGCCCGAGGCCGGCAGCGCGCCGTCGCAAAGCGGCGGCGGTCTGCCGGGCGCCAGCGCCGACTACCTGTCGCTGCTCCAGGCCTGGCTCGAGAAGCATAAGGAATACCCGCGCCACGCCCAATCCCGGCGGCAGGAAGGCACGGTGATGCTGCACTTCGTGATGGACCGGCAGGGGCACGTCCTGGAGTACCGGATCCAGCGCAGCTCCGGCCACGGCCTGCTCGATCGCGAGGTCGAAGAGATGATCCGCCGCGCCGACCCGCTGCCGCGGATGCCCGACGAGATGTCGGAAGCCAGGCTCGAGCTGGTCATCCCGGTGCAGTTCCTGCTGCGCTAGCGAGGCGAGGCCGAGATCGCCGCAGACGCGCGTGTCACTCCGGCGCGGCCAGGTCGTAGCTCATCAGGTGGACCAGGCGGGCGACCCGTTCGCCGCCGTTGCGGAACGGCAGCTCGAGCACCTCGAGGCGCAGGTGCTCGCGGCCGACGAAGGCCGCGGGACCGGTCGCCCGGCCGATCAGGCCGCGGTCACGGATCTCGCGGAAGTGCTCGCGGAACTGCCGGTCGTAGAGCAGCGGCGTGCGGTCGCTGAACTTCTGCCCGGGCTCCGTCGTGTAGCTGACGATCCGAAAATCCTCGCCGATGACCCGGTAGATCGGGTCCGGCTCGCCGGCCGGCAGGTCGCTGACCACCAGTGCGGCGTGCCAGCCGCGGAAATCCGCGAAATCCATGTCGGCCCAGTCGGGCACCGCCGCCTCGCCGCGCCGCTCGTCCCAGAGCTGGATCAGGGACGCCAGCCGCGGCGCCGCCTCGAGGGCCCCCTCTACGTCCAGCCGCTGCAGCTCGAAGGGCGCGGCGTCCGGGTTCTCGACCGCCTGGAACAGGGCCTCCAGGATTCGGTGGTCGGTGGTGGCGTTCATCGGGCGGGGCAAACCTGGTCGGGCGCAGGGAAAGTCCGGTATGCCCGATCGTTGGTTAAGGCGGGGTTACCTGCCGGCGGCATCGGCGCTTCAGGGCTGAGCCGACGCGCCGACGCGCAGGGCGTGGAGCAGCCGCTGGACACCGGTGCCGCCGGCGCGGAACGGCAGTTCCAGGATCGAGAGATGGAGGTGCTCGCGTCCGACGAAGGCCGCGGGACCGGTCGTCAGGCCGATCAGGCCGCCGTCCCGGATCGCCTCGAAGTGCGCGCGGAACTGCCGGGCGTAGAGGCGCGGCATGACGTCGCTGAAGCGGCGGCCCGGCAGGCTGCTGTCCTGGAGCACGCGGTAGTCCTCTCCGATCAGTCGAAAGCGGGGATCCGGCGTCTCGTCCGGCAAATCGCTGAGGAGCAGGGCCGAATGCCAGCCACGGAAGTCCGGGAACTCCACGTCCGCCCAGTCGGGCAGGGCGCAGGCGCCGCGGCGACTGCGCCAAAGGTCGATCAGGAAGGCGAAGTGCGGTGCGGCCGCGAGCGCGCTCTCCGCCGCCTCGAAGCGTCGTAGCTCGAAGGGCCGGGCGTCGGGGCGTTCGGCCGCCAGAATGAGCTGCCGGAGGGCCGGCGGGTGTCCCTGCGTGGTGCTGCCGGTCGTCATCCG
Source organism: Tistlia sp. (assembly GCF_040905785.1). Taxonomy (NCBI): domain Bacteria; kingdom Pseudomonadati; phylum Pseudomonadota; class Alphaproteobacteria; order Rhodospirillales; family Rhodovibrionaceae; genus Tistlia; species Tistlia sp. The sequence continues at coordinate 111,187 of NZ_JBBDQW010000038.1, read as the reverse complement.
CCTGTCTTGCTCTGCCATGCAGTCGATCTGGGGGTCGCTGCGCCGCGAGGCAACCGTCGGTTGGCTCGGCGGCAACTTCACCTCCACTTGACCTCGATCAGTGCGGATGCCCTGCCGACTGTGGCCTTGTCCTCCTCGTACCCAACCTGGAGGAAACTGTCGCCATGGCAGCCAAGATGAGAGCCGCGGTCTTCGTCGAGAAGAACCGCATCGTCCTCGACGACAAGCCGATCCCCGACATCGGCCCGAACGATGCGCTGATCCGGATCACCACGACGACGATCTGCGGCACCGACGTCCACATCCTGAAGGGCGAGTACCCCGTCGAGAAGGGCCTGACGATCGGCCACGAGCCGGTCGGCGTGATCGAGAAGCTCGGCTCCGCCGTCGAGGGCTACAGCGAGGGCCAGCGCGTGATCGCCGGGGCGATCACCCCCAGCGGCCACAGCTACGCCTCGCTCGACGGCTGCCATTCCCAGTGCGGCGCCGGCACGCCGCACGGCTGGAAGGCCATGGGCGGCTGGCGCTTCGGCAACACGATCGACGGCTGCCAGGCCGAGTACGTGCGCGTCCCCGACGCCATGGCCAACCTGGCGCCGGTTCCCGACGGCCTGACCGACGAGCAGGTGTTGATGTGCCCCGACATCATGTCGACCGGCTTCAGCGGCGCGGAGAGGGGCGGCGTGCGCATCGGCGACGTCGTGGCGGTCTTCGCCCAGGGGCCGATCGGTCTCTGCGCCACGGCGGGGGCCCGGCTGTCGGGCGCGACCACGATCATCGGCGTCGAGACCGTGCCCGAGCGCGCCGCGGTGGCGCGGCGGATGGGCGCCGACCATCTCGTCGACTTCCGCAAGACCGATCCGGTCGAGGAGATCCTGCGCCTGACCGAGGGCCGCGGCGTCGACGTCGCCATCGAGGCGCTCGGCACCCCCGGCACCTTCGAGGCCTGCCTGCGCGTGCTGCGACCGGGCGGTACCCTCTCGAGCCTGGGTGTCTACTCGAGCGACCTGACGCTGCCGCTGCAGCCTTTCGCCGCCGGCCTCGGCGACCACAGGATCGTCTCCACGCTCTGCCCGGGCGGCAAGGAGCGGATGCGCCGCCTGATGAACGTCGTCGCCTCCGGCCGCCTCGACCTGGAGCCGCTGGTGACCCACCGCTACAGGCTCGACGACATCGAGGCGGCCTACGAGCTCTTCGCCAACCAGCGCGACGGCGTGCTGAAGGTCGCGATCACGCCCTGAGCCGGCACTGGAAAGTCCCTGGCGCCCGCGGGCTTGTTGCCCGCGCGAAACGGCATTGCGCGAAACGGTTGCACCGGCGGGCGGCGTCCGGGACACTGTTGCCTCGCGGTCGCCGAGAACCTGTAGCAGACGGGCCGGCGGCCCCGTTGAACAGGGAGAGACTAGCGATGAACCGAACTCTTGCCGTCCTTCTCGGCGGCGCCCTGGCCCTGGGCCTCGTCCAGGCGGGCACGGCGCAGGCCGACGAACTGGTGATCGGCGTCGGGTCGGAGCCCAGCGCGATCGACCCGCACTACCACAACCTCGGGCCGAACAACGCCCTGAAGGAGCACATCTTCGACGGGCTCATCAAACAGGACGCCCAGCAGCGGCTGCAGCCGGGGCTCGCCGAGTCCTGGGAGCCGCTCGACGACACCACCTGGCAGTTCAACCTGCGCCAGGGCGTGACCTTCCACGACGGCACGCCCTTCGACGCCGAGGACGTCATCTACACCATCGAGCGCGTGCCCAACGTGCCCAACTCGCCCTCCTCCTTCGGCATCTACACCAACGCCATCGAATCGATGGAGGCCAAGGACCCGCACACCCTGATCTTCAAGACGCCGGGGCCGCGGCCGCTGCTGCCGACCGAGCTGTCGAACATCGCGATCATCTCCAAGGAGACCGTCGCCGACTCGAACGGCGGCGACTGGCCGAAGACCGAGGGCTTCAACGACGGCTCGCTGGCCGTCGGCACCGGCCCCTACAAGTTCAAGGAGTTCGTCAAGGGCGACCGTCTGGTGCTGACTGCCAACGCCGACTACTGGGGTGGCGCGCCGGAGTGGGAGCAGGTCACCTTCAAGCCGATCACCAGCGACGGCCCGCGGGTCGCGGCGCTGCTGTCGGGCGACGTCGACGTCATCGACAACCCGCCGACCCAGGACCTGCCCCGGCTCGAGAGCGACCCCGAGGTCAGCGTCTACTCCGGCCTGTCGAACCGCGTCATCTACCTGCACATGGACCAGCACGCCGACGAGACGCCCGGGGTCAAGGGCACCGACGGCAAGAACCCCTTCAAGGACGTCCGGGTGCGCGAGGCGGTCTCCAAGGCGATCGACCGCAAGGCCATCGTCGAGAAGATCATGGGCGGCGTCGCGGTCGCCGCCGAGCAGCTGTTGCCGCAGGGCATGTACGGCGCCAGCATGGACCTGAGCGTCGAGGAGTACGATCCCGAGGCCGCCAAGGCGCTGCTGGCCGAGGCCGGCTACCCCGACGGCTTCGAGTTGGTGATCGGCACGCCCAACGACCGCTACATCAACGACGAGAAGGTCGCGCAGGCGGCGGCGCAGTTCCTCAGCCGGGTCGGCATCAAGACAGGGGTCGACGCCTCGACCAAGTCGGTCTTCTTCAAGCGCCGCAACGATTTCGAGTTCACCGTCTACCTGGCCGGCTGGGGCGCCGGCACCGGCGAGATGTCCTCGCCGCTGCGTGCCCTGGTCGCCACGCCGGACAAGGACAAGGGCTACGGCGGCACCAACCGCGGCCGCTACTCCAACCCCGAGCTCGACGCCAAGATCGAAGAGGCTCTCGCCACCCTCGACGATGCCGAGCGCGAGAAGCTGCTGCAGGAGGCCAGCGAGCTGGTCGTCAAGGACTACGGCATCCTGCCGCTGCACTACGAGGTGACCAGCTGGGCGACGCGCAAGGGACTGGCCTACGAGCCGCGCGCCGACCAGTACACCATGGCGATGAGCGTGACGAAGGCCGACTAGGCCTCGCGGGATCGGCCGGGCCCGGGCGCTGCCCGGCCCCGGCCGATCCCAACCACGTTTTTCCGAAAGTACGCCATGCTGGTCTACTTCATCCGGCGGCTCGGCCAGTCGGCCCTGGTGCTGGTCGTCATGGCCCTGCTGGTCTTCGTCGGCATCTACGCGATCGGCAATCCGGTCGACGTGCTGATCAGCCCGGAGGCCGACCTCGCCGAGCAGCAGGCGACGGTCGAGCGGCTCGGCCTCGACAAGCCGCTGTGGGAGCAGCTCTGGCTGTTCCTGGTCAACGCGCTCGGCGGCGACCTCGGGCGCTCCTTCGTCCATGGCGAGCCGGCGCTGCAGCTGATCCTCGACCGCCTGCCCGCGACCATGGAGCTGGCGCTGGTGGCCCTGGTCTTCGCCGTCACGGTCGGCGTCTTCCTGGGCCTCTGGGCCGGGCTGCGGCCGGACTCGCTGCTCGGCCGCTCGATCATGACCGGCTCGATCCTCGGCTTCTCGCTACCCAACTTCTGGCTCGGCCTGATGCTGATCCTGGTCTTCGCCGTCTACCTGCAATGGCTGCCGGCCGGCGGGCGCGGCGACACCGTCGACCTGCTCGGGATCCGCACCAGCCTGCTGACCCTGGACGGCTGGTCGCACCTGCTGCTGCCGGCGATCACCCTGGCGCTCTACAAGACCTCGCTGGTGATCCGCCTGGCGCGCGCCGGGACGCGCGAGGTGGCGCTGCAGGACTACGTCAAGTTCGCCCGCGCCAAGGGCCTCTCGGCCGCGCGGGTGACCTACGTCCACGTGCTCAAGAACATCATGATCCCGGTGGTCACGGTGATCGGCCTGGAGCTCGGCTCGATGATCGCCTTCGCGGTGGTCACCGAGACGGTCTTTGCCTGGCCCGGCATCGGCAAGCTGCTGATCGACTCGATCGTCAATCTCGATCGCCCGGTCGTCGTCGCCTACCTGATGATGACCGTCTTCATCTTCATCCTGATCAACCTCGCGGTCGACCTGCTCTACTCGCTGCTCGACCCGAGAGTCCGGCTGTCCGAGGCCAAGGCGTGAGGGCGCGCTGCCGATGAGCGACGACCCGCAGAGCGCGGCGCCGCTCGAGGCGCTGACCGGCCTGCCCGAGGCGGCGCCGCCGCCGGTGGTGCGCTCGCCGCTGTCGCGGCTCGTGCGCGACTTCTGCGCCAGCTGGGTCGCCGTGCTCGGCCTGGCCGTGATCCTGGTGATCGCCGTCGTCGCGCTCTTCGCGCCCTGGATCGTGCCGCAGGACCCCTACGACCTGTCGCAGCTCGACATCATGGACGGCACGCTGCCGCCGGGCTCGCCCGCCTACGCCTTCGGTACCTATTGGCTGGGCACCGACATCCAGGGCCGCGACATGCTCTCGGCGATCGTCTACGGGCTGCGCATCTCGCTGGTCGTCGGCAGCGTCTCGGTGGCCTGCGCCCTGGTCATCGGCAGCACGGTCGGCCTGGTCGCGGCCTTCTTCGGCGGCGCCGTCGACAGCGTGCTGATGCGCATCGTCGACATCCAGCTGTCCTTCCCGGCGATCCTGGTCGCGCTGATCCTGCTGGCGATCTTCGGCAACGGCGTCGACAAGGTGATCGTCGCGCTGATCATCGTGCAGTGGGCCTACTACGCCCGCGCCGTGCGCGGCTCGGCCCTGGTCGAGCGGCGCAAGGAGTACATCGACGCGGCGGTCTGCCTCGGCCTCGGCAGCCGGCGGGTGCTGTTCCGCCACCTGCTGCCGAACTGCCTGCCGCCGCTGATCGTCATCGCCACGGTGCAGGTCGCCAACGCCATCGCCCTGGAGGCGACGCTGTCCTTCCTCGGCGTCGGCGTGCCCGTCACCGAGCCCTCGCTCGGCCTGCTGATCTCCAACGGCTTCGAGTACATGATGAGCGGCCGCTACTGGATCTCCTTCTTCCCCGGCGTCGCGCTGGTCGTCGTCATCGTCGCCATCAACCTGGTCGGCGACCGCCTGCGCGACCTGCTGAACCCTCGGCTGCAGCGCTGATGGCGGCGAGCGGGGAGGGCGGGGTGCCGCTGCTGCGCGTCGAGCAGCTGCAGACCCATTTCGAGACCGGCGCGGGCGTCGCCAGGGCGGTCGACGGCGTGACCTTCGAGCTCAATCGCGGCGAGGTGCTGGGGCTGGTCGGGGAGTCTGGCTCGGGCAAGTCCGTGACCGGCTTCTCGATCCTGGGCCTGGTCGATCCGCCGGGCCGGGTCGTCGGCGGCCGCGTGCTGTTCGACGGGGAGAACCTGGTCGGCGCCAGCGAAAGCCGGCTGCGCCAGCTGCGCGGCAACCAGATCGCCATGATCTTCCAGGACCCCATGATGACCCTGAACCCGGTCCTGCGCATCGACACGCAGATGGTCGAGGCGGTGCGCGCCCACCACCGGGTCGACCGGGCCGAGGCGCGGCGGCGTGCCCGCGACGCCCTCGGCCGGGTCGGCATTCCCTCGCCCGAGGAGCGCCTCTCGGCCTATCCGCACCAGTTCTCCGGCGGCATGCGCCAGCGCGTCGCCATCGCCATCGCGCTGCTCAACGACCCGGCGGTGATCATCGCCGACGAGCCGACGACCGCCCTCGACGTCACGATCCAGGCGCAGATTCTCTACGAGATGCAGAAGCTGTGCGGCGAGACCGGCACGGCGCTGCTCTGGATCACCCACGACCTGGCGGTGGTCAGCGGGCTCGCCGACCGCGTCTGCGTCATGTACGCCGGGCGCATCGTCGAATCGGGCACGGTCGACGCGGTGCTCGACAGCCCGCTGCATCCCTATACCGCCGGCCTGATCGGCTCGGTGCCGAGCCGCAACCGCCGCGGCGGCCGGCTGGTCCAGATCCCGGGCATGACGCCCTCGCTCTTCGCCCTGCCGAGCGGCTGCGCCTTCCGCGCGCGCTGCCCCAACGCGCAGGAGGACTGCGCCCAGGAGGCGCCGCCCGAGACGGTGCCCGAGCCGGGCCGCACGCTGCGCTGCTACCATCCGGTCCGGGAGACGGTCGCGTGAGCGCCGCTCGCGGCGAGCCGCTGCTGCGCCTGGAGGGCGTCTCCAAGCGCTTCGTCAAGAGCCTCGACCTGGCGGAGCGCGTCGCCCGGCGCTTCGGCTCCGACGTGCAGGAGGAGGTCGTCCACGCGGTCGAGTCGGTCGACCTGGAGATCGCCGAGGGCGAGGTCCTGGGCCTGGTCGGGGAATCCGGCTGCGGCAAGTCGACCCTGGGCCGGGTCGTCGCCGGCATCCATCCGGCCAGCGAGGGCCGCCTGACCTACCGCGGCAAGGACATCACCCGCGCCGCCGGCGCCGAGGCCAAGAAGGCCTCGCTGAAGATCCAGATGATCTTCCAGGACCCCTTCGCCTCGCTCAACCCGCGCCTGAGGGTCGCCGAGATCGTCGGCGAGGCGCCGCTGTTCCACGGCCTGGTCCGGCGCAGCGAGCTCGCCGGCTACGTCGACCAGGTCCTGGCCAGCGTCGGGCTCGACGCCTCCTACCGGCGGCGCTATCCGCACCAGTTCTCGGGCGGGCAGCGCCAGCGCATCGGCATCGCCCGCGCGCTCGCCGTGAAGCCCGAGTTCCTGGTCTGCGACGAGTCGGTGGCGGCGCTCGACGTCTCGATCCAGGCCCAGGTGCTGAACCTCTTCATGGACCTGCGCGAGCGCTTCGACCTCACTTACCTCTTCATCAGCCACGACCTGGGCGTCGTCGAGCACCTCTCGGACCGGGTCGCGATCATGTACCTCGGCCGCATCGTCGAGGTCGCGCCGACGGAGGAGCTCTTCGCCGGCGCCAACCACCCCTACGCCCAGGCGCTGCTCGCCGAGGTGCCGCGCATCGACAGCCGGCGGCGCATCTTCAAGCCGGTCGAGGGCGAGATCCCCTCGCCGATCGACCCGCCGCCCGGCTGCGCCTTCCACCCGCGCTGCCCGCACGCCTTCGAGCGCTGCCGCCTCGAGCGGCCGCTGCTGAAGGAGGTCGCGCCCGGGCGTTACGCCGCCTGCCACCTCAACGACCGGAGCTGAGCCGCCCCCCGTGAGCCATCCCGCCTACGACCTCTACGAGCCCGAGGGGCAAGCCCTGCCGCTGGTCTTCGACAGCCCGCACAGCGGCAGCTGGTTTCCCGCCGACATGGGCGCGGTGCTGCCCGAGGCGACGCTGCTGCGCGGCCGCGACGCCTACATCGACGAGCTCTACGGCTCGGCGCCGGCCCAGGGCGCGCCCCTGCTCGCGGCCCGCTTCGGCCGCGCCTACATCGACGCCAACCGCGCGCCCGAGGACCTGGACCCCGCGATGGTCGAGGGCGCCTGGCCGCGTCCCCTGACGGCGAGCCCCAAGGCCGCGCGCGGGGTCGGCCTGATCTGGAGCCTGATCGAAGGCCGCGAGGCGATCTACGACCGCAAGCTGACGCCGGCCGAGGTCGAGGCGCGCATCGCCGGCTACTGGCGGCCCTACCACGACGCCCTGAAGCGGCTGCTCGAGGAGGCGCAGGCGCGCCACGGCGCGGTCTGGCACATCGACTGCCACTCGATGCCGTCCCAGGGCGACCCCACGACCGAGGACGGCACGGTCGCGCGGCCGGAGATCATCCTGGGCGACCGCGACGGCACGACCTGCGAGCCGGCCCTGACCCGCCGCGTGGCAGAGGTCTTCGAGTCGCTCGGCTACGAGGTCGTGCTCAACTGGCCCTACAAGGGCGTCGAGCTGGTGCGCCGCTACTCGGCGCCGGCCGAGGGGCGGCACTCGCTGCAGATCGAGATCAACCGCGCGCTCTACTGCGACGAATCCAGCTTCGAACGGCACGCCGGCTTCGAGAAGGTCGGTGCCGACGTCGCGACCCTGATCGGCGAGCTCGCCGCCTTCGTCCGGCGGCGGGCGGCGGCGTAGCCGTTGCGGCGGGCGGCGGCGCCGTATCCTGACGAGGCCGCGGGAGGTGGCGCCTTGGGGGCCGATCGGCCATCCTGATGCGACAGGCGGAAGGGCGAGGGTCATGGGAAGCGACGGCGCGGCTATCACCGAGGAAGATCGCCGCTGGCTCGAGGAGGCCTTCGAGCAGGCGAGGCTCGGCCTCGAGGAGGGCGGGATCCCGATCGGGGCGGTCCTGACGCGCGACGGGCGCCTCGCCGCGCGCGGCCGCAACAGGCGCGTTCAGCAGAACGACCTGACCGCGCACGGCGAGATCGATTGCCTGCGGGCCGCGGGTGCGCAGAGCCTGCGCGGTACGACGCTCTATACCTCGCTCAGTCCCTGCTGGATGTGCACCGGGACGATCCTCCAGTTCGGGATCGCGCGCGTGGTCATCGGCGACAACGTCAACTTCACCGGCGAGGTCCGCAATGGGCTCGGCGCGGAAGACCTCCTCGCGGCCGAGGGCGTGGCGGTCGCCGTCGCCAACGATCCCGCCTGGATCGAGACCTTCCGGCGCTGGAAGGACGGGCACCCCGAGCTCTGGAACGCGGACATCGGCCGATGATCAGGCTCGGGCGCCTCACCCAGGGCTTGCCGCGCGACGAGGACCTCGATCGTCACATCGCAGCCTTGAAGACATCACGCCGGGGCAGCGTGGACACGACCCCTCTGGAGCCGGCAGCGTGCGAGGCGGGGGCGAGCGAGCGCGACGTGGAGGCGCAGGTCTTCGATCACCTCTACGCCACCCTCAGCATCCTCGACCAGAAGGCCTCGACGATCCTGACCATCAACTCGATTCTGGGGGCCGTCTTCTTCGTCTACTTCCTTTCGGCCGATGCACCCGCACCCTACTACTTCGTGGGGAGCGCCGTAGGTGCCGGAGCGGTCCTTGTCTCCAGCTGGATCCTGATCTTCGTCATCTGGGTCTACTGGTCCCCGGTCGAGCACCTGGAGACTCCCCAGACGCTGCTCAGGGAGCTTCTCCGGGTCCGGCGTCGCCGCACGATTCGCTACCGGGTCGCCTGGAACTTCACCCTGCTCGCGATGGCCTGCCTGCCGCTCATTCTCGCGGGGCAGGTATGGGACTTCTTCGAGCTCTCCTCGCTCCTGGCGCGCACCTTGGGCGGCGGGTAGCTCGGCTCACGCCATCAGCTGGCCGCCGTTGACCTCGAGGACCTGCCCGGTGACGTAGCCGGAGAGTTCCGGCGCCGCCAGGAACAGGTAGGCGCCGACGCAGTCCTCGGGCGTGCCGAGCCGGCCCAGCGGGATCGCGGCGGCGGTCGCCTCCAGCTTTTCCGGCGTCGAATAGCGGCGGTGGAAGTCGGTCATGATTGTGCCCGGGGAGACGGCGTTGACGCGGATGCCGTCGGGCGCCAGCTCGCGCGCCAGGGCGCGGGTGTGGGTCGCGACGAAGGCCTTGGCGGCGCTGTAGAGCGAGGAGCCGGGGCTGCCGCCGGTGCGCGCCGAGATCGAGACGGTATTGACGATGGCGGGGCCGCGATCACCGGCGGCGGACTCGCGCAGCAGCGGGATCGCGCCGGCCGACAGCAGCACGGCCGAGCGGGCGTTGAGGTCGAGGACCCGGGCGTAGTGCTCGGCGGTGACGGCCTCGGCGGCGACGCGCCCGAGCATGGTGCCGGCATTGTTGACCAGCAGGTCGAGGCCGCCGAGCGCTGCGCGCAGCTCCGCGAGCAGGCTCTCGGCACCCCCCTCCTCGGCCAGGTCGCCGGCGGTCAGGGTCAGGCGAGCGGCGGCCTCCGGGGTGAGGCCGGGAAAGGCCTCTTCGGCCCCGCGCGGCGCGCGCCCGGCGTGCGCCAGGACCTCGGCGCCGGTCTCGAGGAAGGCGCGGGCGACGGCCTGCCCGATGCCGCGGCCGGCGCCGGTGACCAGCACGCGGTGGCCGGCGAAGAGGTCGCTGCGGAAGGCGCTCGCCATGGTCGGCTCCTCTGAGTGGTGCACACCGTTGTGGTTTTTCTCGGCGGCAAAGCGGTATATCTTGAAACGAAAGAAAAACGAAAGCGCCGGCTGAACGACCGGACAGGGAGGGTCGATGCTGCCGGAGCGCCAGAACCAGATTCTCGAGATCGCCAAGGAGGCAGGCCGGGTCAACGTCGAGGGCCTGGCCAGCCGGTTCGGCGTGACCCCGCAGACGATCCGCAAGGACCTCAACGACCTCTGCGAGCGCGGCCTGCTCGACCGCGTCCACGGCGGGGCCGTCATCGGCTCGACCGTCGAGAACGTCGGCTACGAGGCGCGCCGCCTGATCGCGCAGGACGCCAAGCGCAGGATCGGCTCGGCGGCGGCCCGCCTGATCCCGAACAGCGCTTCGCTGCTGATCAACATCGGCACGACCACCGAGGAGGTCGCCAAGGCGCTGCGCCATCACCAGGGACTGCTCGCGATCACCAACAACATCAACGCCGCGAACATCCTGCGCGCCTGGCACGGCATCGAGGTGATCATTGCCTCCGGCGTCGTGCGCCGCTCGGACGGCGGCATCATCGGCGAGGCGGCGGTCGAGTTCATCCGGCGCTTCAAGGTCGACTATGCCGTGATCGGCGCCTCGGCGATCGACGCCGACGGCTCGCTGATGGACTACGACTACCGCGAGGTCAGCGTCGCGCGGGCGATCATGGAGAACGCCCGCAACGTCATCCTGGTCGCCGACTCGACCAAATTCGAGCGCGCCGCCCCGGTGCGCATCGCGCACGTTTCGGCGGTCGACGTCTTCGTCACGGACCGCCTGCCCGACGAGGCGATGCGCGCGTTGCTGCGCGACGCCGAGGTGGAAGTGGTAGAAACCATCGACGGCTCTGCTACTTAACGCATCTGCGAGATGTCTTTCGCATTGCACAAAACGAAAATTCGTTTCGGCCGTTGATCTTCGAATTTCGAAATAGTAGCGTTCGGAAAGAGCGATAAACGAAAGCGGCCCTTCTCGTCACGAGGCCGGCGCTCCGGGAGGACGGCTTGGCGCGTTTCGACATCCTGGTCATCGGCGGTGGCGTGAACGGCTGCGGCATCGCCCGCGACGCCGCCGGCCGCGGCTGGCGTGTCCTGCTCTGCGAACGCGACGACCTCGGCTCGGGTACCTCCTCGGCCTCGACCAAGCTGGTGCACGGCGGCCTGCGCTACCTCGAGCACTACGAGTTCCGCCTGGTCCGCGAGGCGCTGATCGAGCGCGAGGTGCTCCTGCGCGCGGCGCCCCACATCATCTGGCCGCTGCGCTTCGTGCTGCCGCACCACGGCGGGCTGCGGCCCGCCTGGCTGCTGCGCATCGGCCTGTACCTCTACGATCACCTGGGCGGCCGCAAGCTGCTGCCCGCGACCCGCCAGCTCGACCTCGCGCGCGACCCGGCCGGCAAGCCGCTGACCGATACCTTTCGCAAGGGCTTCGAGTACTCCGACTGCTGGGTCGAGGACTCCCGGCTGGTCGCACTCAACGCGCTCGACGCGGCCGAGCGCGGCGCCGAGATCCGCGTGCGCAGCCGCTGCGTCGAGGCGCGCCGCGACGCCGAGGGCTGGCAGGTCACCCTCGAGGCCCCCGACGGCAGCCGCGAGACGGTCGCCGCCTCGGTGCTGGTCAATGCCGCCGGCCCCTGGGTCGGGCAGGTGCTGACCGGCGCCATCGGTGCCGAAGCGCCGGCCCGGGTCCGCCTGGTCCAGGGCAGCCACATCGTCGTGCCCCGCCTGTTCGAGCACGACCGCGCCTACATCTTCCAGAACGCCGACGGGCGCATCGTCTTCGCCATTCCCTACGAGCGCGACTTCACGCTGATCGGCACGACCGACCGCGACTGGCAGGGCGAGCCCGGCGAGGTCGCGATCAGCAGCGAGGAAATCGACTACCTCTGCCAGGCGGTCAGCGGCTACCTGAAGACGCCGGTCACGCCGGACCAGGTCGTCTGGACCTACTCGGGCGTGCGGCCGCTCTACGACGACGGCGCCTCAAAGGCCCAGGAGGCGACCCGCGACTACGTCCTGACGCTCGACGGCGGCGAGCCGGGCAGGGCGGCGCTGCTCAACGTCTTCGGCGGCAAGATCACGACCTACCGCAAGCTCGCGGAGGCGGCGCTCGCGCGCCTGGCGCCGCACCTGCCGGAGGGCCGCAAGCCCTGGACCCACGAGGCGGCGCTGCCCGGCGGCGACTTCCCGGTCGAGGGCTTCGAGGCGCTCGTCGAGCGGACCCGCCGCGAGCACCCCTACCTGGCCGAGGCGACGGCGCGGCGCCTGTGCCGGGCCTACGGCACGCGGGTCGCCCGGCTGCTCGGCACCGCCCGCACGGCCGAGGAGCTGGGCCGGCGTTTCGGCGCCGACCTGACCGAGGCCGAGGTCGACTACCTGATGCGCTTCGAGTGGGCGCGCCGCGCCGAGGACGTCGCCTGGCGCCGCTCCAAGCTCGGCCTGCGGCTGTCGCAGCCGGAGCTGGCCGAGCTCGACGCCTGGATGATCGAGCGCGCCGAGACCCTGGCGATGCGGGCGGCGGAGTAGGGCGATGGCGCTGGAGCTGACCGGAGTCACCAAGACCGTCGGCGCCAGGGCGCATATCGCCGACGTGACGCTGACCCTGGAGACGGGAACCCTCAACGTCCTGCTCGGGCCGACGCTGGCCGGCAAGACCAGCCTGCTGCGCCTGATGGCCGGTCTCGACGTGCCGACCGAGGGCCGCATCCGGATGAACGGCCGCGACGTCACCGGCGTCGCGGTGCAGCGGCGCAACGTCGCCATGGTCTACCAGCAGTTCATCAACTACCCGACCCTGACGGTCTACGAGAACATCGCCTCGCCCTTGCGCGTCGCCGGCGCCGCCAAGGCCGAGATCGATCGCCGTGTGCGGGAGACGGCCGAGCTGCTGCGCCTGGCGCCGATGCTGGAGCGCACCCCGCTCGAGCTGTCCGGCGGCCAGCAGCAGCGCACGGCCCTCGCGCGCGCCCTGGTCAAGGACGCCGAGCTGGTGCTGCTCGACGAGCCGCTCGCCAACCTCGACTACAAGCTGCGCGAGGAACTGCGCGCCGAGCTGCCGAGGATCTTCCAGGAATCGGGGGCGATCTTCGTCTACGCGACGACCGAGCCGACCGAGGCGCTGCTGCTGGGCGGCAACACCGCGACGCTGCACGAGGGCCGGGTCACGCAGTTCGGGCCGACCGCGGAGGTCTACCGCCAGCCGGTCGACCTGGTCACCGCGCGCACTTTCTCCGACCCGCCGCTCAACCTGCTGGAGGCGACCAAGCAGGACGGCCGGGTGCGCGGCGACGGCTTCGAGCTGCCGGCGGCGGGTTCCCTCGCTGCCGTTCCGGAAGGCGACTACGTGCTCGGCTTCCGGCCGCACCACCTGTACCTGACTCCGCCGGGCGGGCAAGCGGTGCCGCTGACCGCGACCGTCGCGGTCACCGAGATCACCGGCTCGGAGAGCTTCGTGCACCTCGACTTCGCCGGCCGGCGCTGGGTCGCGATCGCGCACGGCATCCACGACCTCGAGATCGACGCGCCGACCCAGGTCTGGATCGACCCGACGCGGCTCTTCCTGTTCGACGCGAGCGGCCGCCTTGCCGCCGCACCCGAGCGGGCCGCGGCCCGCGAGACGGCCTGAGGAGAGGGCAATGGCGCGCATCACGCTCGAAGGCCTCGCCCACTCCTACCTCCCTGCGCCGAAAGGGCCGCAGGACTACGCGCTGAAGCAGCTCGACCACGTCTGGGAGGATGGCGGCGCCTATGCCCTGCTCGGCCCCTCGGGCTGCGGCAAGACCACGCTGCTCAACATCATCTCCGGCCTGCTCCGGCCGACCCACGGCGCGATCCGCTTCGACGGCCTCGACGTCACCGACCTGCCGCCCGAGCGGCGCAACATCGCGCAGGTGTTCCAGTTCCCGGTCATCTACGACACCATGACCGTCTACGAGAACCTGGCCTTCCCGCTGCGCAACCGCCGCCTCGACCAGCGTCAGGTCGACGCGCGGGTGCGCGAGATCGCCGAGATGCTCGAGCTCGGGGACTCGCTGAAGCGCCGGGCGCGCAACCTCACCGCCGACGCCAAGCAGAAGATCTCCCTGGGCCGCGGCCTGGTCCGCGCGGACGTCGCGGCGATCCTGTTCGACGAGCCGCTGACCGTCATCGACCCGCAGCTCAAGTGGCTGCTGCGCTCGCAGCTCAAGCACCTGCACCGGCGCTTCGACTACACGATGATCTACGTGACCCACGACCAGACCGAGGCGCTGACCTTCGCCGACAAGGTCGTCGTGATGTACGAGGGCGAGGTCGTCCAGGTCGGCACGCCCGACGAGCTGTTCGAGCGGCCGGCGCATACCTTCGTCGGCTACTTCATCGGTTCGCCGGGCATGAACATCTTGGCGGCCAGCGTCGCCGGGGACCGCGCCCTGGTCGAGGGCCACGAGGTTCGGCTCGGCGCGGCCTACGGCCGCCTGCCGGAGGCTGCGCGGATCGAGATCGGCATCCGCCCGGAGTTCCTGACCCTCGGCCGCTGCGGCGCGGCCGGCGGATCCGGCGTGCCGGCCGCGGTCCGCAAGGTCGAGGACGTCGGGCGCTACCGCATCGCGCGGGTCGCGATCGGCGGCCAGGAGCTGGCGGTCATGGCGCCCGAGGACGGCGAGATCCCGGCCGACGGCGCCTGCGTGCTGTTCGATTCGCAGCGCATCAACGTCTACGCCGACGGGCATCGGGTGCAGGAGGGCGGCTGATGGACAGATCCTGGAACAACAAGGCCTGGCTGTTCGTCGCCCCGGTGCTGATCCTGGTGCTGTTCAGCGCCGCGATCCCGCTGATGACCGTCGTCAACTACTCGGTCCAGGACACCTTCGGCAGGAACGAGTTCTTCTGGGCCGGTACGGAATGGTTCGAGGAGCTGCTGCGCTCCGACCGCTTCCATGAGGCGCTTTGGCGGCAGTTCCTCTTCTCGGGGATCATCCTGCTGATCGAGGTGCCGCTCGGCATCGCGGTCGCGCTGGCGATGCCGCGCAAGGGCTGGGGCGTGCCGGTCTGCCTGGTGCTGATGGCGCTGCCGCTGCTGATCCCCTGGAACGTCGTCGGCACGATCTGGCAGATCTTCGGGCGCGTCGACATCGGCCTCCTGGGGCGCACCCTGGCCGAGCTGGGCATCGGCTACAACTACACGCGCAACCCCTTCGACGCCTGGGTCACCGTCGTCGTCATGGACGTCTGGCACTGGACCAGCCTGGTGGTGCTGCTGTGCTACGCCGGTCTGGTCTCGATCCCCGAGGCCTACTACCAGGCCGCCCGGATCGACGGCGCCTCGCGCTGGGCGGTGTTCCGCTACATCCAGCTGCCGAAGATGCACCGCGTGCTGCTGATCGCGATCCTGCTGCGCTTCATGGACTCCTTCATGATCTACACCGAGCCCTTCGTGGTCACCGGCGGCGGGCCGGGCAACTCGACGACCTTCCTGTCGATCGACCTGGTCAAGATGGCGATCGGCCAGTTCGACCTGGGACCGGCCGCGGCCATGTCGCTGGTCTACTTCCTGATCATCCTGCTGCTGTCCTGGGTCTTCTACACGGTCATGACCAACGCCGGGCGCGACGCCCCGGAGAGCGGGGGAGCGGGACGATGACGGACACCACCCTCGAGGTCGCCGGCGGGACCCGGACCCGGCGCCTGTCGCGCGGCGGCCCCGGCCTCGCGTGGCTGGTGCCGACGCTCTACATCGCCTTCCTGCTGCTGCCGATCTACTGGCTGGTCAACATGTCGCTGAAGACCAACAGGGAGATACTCTCGGGCTTCTCGCTCTGGCCGCAGGACCCGACCCTGGCCAACTACCTGGTGATCTTCACCGACCCGGCCTGGTACTCGGGCTACATCAACTCGATCATCTACGTCGTCCTCAACACGCTGATTTCGGTCAGCGTCGCGCTGCCGGCGGCCTACGCCTTCTCGCGCTACCGCTTCCTAGGCGACAAGCACCTCTTCTTCTGGCTGCTGACCAACCGCATGGCGCCGCCGGCGGTCTTCGCGCTGCCCTTCTTCCAGCTCTATTCCTCGGTCGGCCTGTTCGACACCCACATCGCCGTCGCCCTGGCGCACTGCCTGTTCAACGTGCCGCTGGCGGTCTGGATCCTGGAAGGCTTCATGTCCGGCGTGCCGAAGGAGATCGACGAGACCGCCTACATCGACGGCTACTCCTTCCCGCGCTTCTTCGTGAAGATCTTCATGCCGCTGATCGCCAGCGGCGTCGGCGTCGCCGCCTTCTTCTGCTTCATGTTCTCCTGGGTCGAGCTGCTGCTGTCGCGCACGCTGACCTCGGTCGACGCCAAGCCGATCGCGGCGACCATGACCCGTACCGTCTCGGCCTCCGGGCTCGACTGGGGCGTGCTGGCCGCGGCCGGCGTGTTGACCATCGTGCCCGGCGCCTTGGTCATCTACTTCGTGCGCAACTACATCGCCAAGGGCTTCGCCCTGGGGCGCGTCTAGCGGGCTGGAAGGAGGCTCTGACCATGGATCTCGCCTGGATGGCCTGGACCTGGCACACCGCGATCTTCTTCGTGGCGATCTTCCTGCTGATCGCGGGCATGGGCGTCTGGGAGTACGCGCGGCCCGGCGGCGCGCCGAGGGTCGGCCTGTTGCGCTTCGAGACCACGCGCGGCGACCGCCTGTTCGTCTCGCTGCTCGGCAGCGCCTTCATCTGTCTTGCCTGGCTCGGCCTCGTCGGCACGAGCCTGTGGTGGGCCCTGGCGGTTTGCCTGGCCTACGCGATCTGCGTGTTCCGCTGGGTCTGAACGGCGGAAGCGGGAAAGGGGGCAGGGTCCCGCCCTCTGGGACGAGAGAAGCGGACCGAACAAAAGGGAGGAACGACATGAAGAGAAGTCTATTGGCGGCCGCCGCGGCGGTTGCCCTGCTCGCCGGAAGCGGCAGCGCCTCGGCCGACATGGCCGCGGCCGAACGCTGGCTCGACGAGTTCCAGCCCTCGGTGCTGACCCGCGACGAGCAGATGGCCGAGCTCGAGTGGTTCGTCAAGGCTGCCGAGCCGTTCCAGGGCATGGAGATCAAAGTGGTCTCCGAGACCATCACGACCCACGAGTACGAGGCCAAGACCCTGGCCCGCGCCTTCACCGAGATCACCGGCATCACGGTCAACCACGACCTGATCGGCGAGGGCGACGTCGTCGAGAAGCTGCAAACCCAGATGCAGTCGGGCGAGAACGTCTACGACGCCTACATCAACGATTCCGACCTGATCGGCACCCACTGGCGCTACCAGCAGGTGCGCAACCTGACCGACTGGATGGCCGGCGAGGGCGCCGACGTCACCAACCCGGACCTCGATGTCGAGGACTTCATCGGCAGATCCTTCACGACCGCGCCGGACGGCAAGCTCTACCAGCTGCCCGACCAGCAGTTCGCGAACCTCTACTGGTTCCGCTACGACTGGTTCAACGACCCCGAGATCCAGGCCGAGTTCAAGGAGAAGTACGGCTACGATCTCGGCGTGCCGGTCAACTGGTCGGCCTACGAGGACATCGCGGAGTTCTTCACCGGCAGGACCATCGATGGCCAGCGGGTCTATGGCCACATGGACTACGGCAAAAAGGATCCTTCGCTGGGCTGGCGCTTCACCGACGCCTGGCTGTCCATGGCCGGCAACGGCGACAAGGGCATCCCGAACGGCGTGCCCGTCGACGAGTGGGGCATCCGGGTCGACGAGAACTCGCGGCCGGTCGGTTCCTGCGTCGCGCGCGGCGGCGACACCAACGGCCCGGCCTCCGTCTACGCGATCCAGAAGTACCTCGACTGGCTGAACCAGTATGCGCCGCCGGAGGCTGCCGGCATGACCTTCTCCGAGTCCGGCCCGGTGCCGGCCCAGGGGGCGATCGCCCAGCAGATCTTCTGGTACACCGCCTTCACCGCCGACATGGTCAAGGAAGGCCTGCCGGTCGTGAACGAGGACGGCTCGCCGAAGTGGCGCATGGCGCCCAGCCCGCACGGCGTCTACTGGGTCGAGGGCATGAAGCTCGGCTATCAGGACGCCGGCTCCTGGACCTTGATGAAGTCGACCCCGGTCGAGCGCGCGAAGGCGGCCTGGCTCTACGCCCAGTTCGTCACCTCCAAGACCGTTGACGTGAAGAAGAGCCACGTCGGCCTGACCTTCATCCGCGAGTCGACGATCCGGCACGAGAGCTTCACCGAGCGCGCGCCCGAGCTGGGCGGTCTCGTCGAGTTCTACCGCTCGCCGGCCCGGGTCCAGTGGACGCCGACCGGGACGAACGTGCCCGACTACCCGAAGCTGGCGCAGCTCTGGTGGCAGAACATCGGCGACGCCTCGTCGGGCGCAAAGACGCCGCAGGAGGCCATGGACGAGCTCTGCGCCCAGCAGGAGCGGGTGCTCGAGCGCATCGAGCGGGCCGGAATCCAGGGCGACATCGGCCCCAAGCTGAACGAGGAGCGCGACATGGCCTACTGGACCGAGCAGGCCCGGAAGGACGGCTCGCTCGCCCCGCAGGCCAAGAAGGACGAGGAGAAGGAGACCCCCCAGACGATCGGCTACGACGAGCTGATCAAGTCCTGGGAGGACGCCAACGCCAAGAACTGACGGCATCACTACCCTCCCGAGGGCAAACTCGAGGGGCCGGGCACCTTGCCCGGCCCCTTCCTTCCTCGGCAGACTGACGACGAAGCCAAGGGATTGGGAAGCTTGGGGGATCGAGAGGAGGTCGCATGACGGCGGGCGCGATCCTGGCAATCGACCAGGGCACCACCTCGACGCGGGCGATGGTCTTCGACGCCGAGACGCGGGTGCTGGGCCAGGCCCAGCAGGAGTTCGAGCAGCACTACCCGCGGCCGGGCTGGGTCGAGCACGAGCCCGAGGACATCTGGCGCGGCACCCTGGCGGTCGCGCGCGAGGCGCTCGAGCGCGCCGGGCTCGAGGCCGCAGGGGTCGCAGCCCTGGGCATCACCAACCAGCGCGAGACCGTGGTCCTGTGGGACCGGCGCACGGGCAAGCCGCTGCACCGCGCCATCGTCTGGCAGGACCGGCGCACCGCCGAGCTGTGCCAGCGCCTCAAGGACCAGGGCCACGAGCCGCTGTTCACCGAGCGCACCGGGTTGCTCCTCGACCCCTATTTCGCCGGCACCAAGCTGGCCTGGCTGCTCGACAACCTCGAGGGGGCGCGCGCGGCGGCGGAAGCCGGCAAGCTCGCCTTCGGCACCATCGACAGCTTCCTGATCTGGCGCCTGACCGGCGGCCGGGTCCACGCCACCGATGCAACCAACGCCTCGCGAACCCTGGTCTACGACATCCGGCGCAACGCCTGGGACGAGGAGCTGTTGGCGATCCTCGGGATTCCCGCGGCTCTGCTGCCCGAGGTTCGCGACAGCGCCGCCGACTTCGGCACCACCGAGCCCGGCCTGCTCGGCGCGGCGGTCGCGATCGGCGGCGTCGCCGGCGACCAGCAGGCCGCGACGGTGGGCCAGGCCTGTTTCGCCCCGGGCATGGTCAAGTCGACCTATGGCACCGGCTGTTTCGCCCTGGTCAACACCGGCGAGCAGCCGGTCGCTTCGAAGCACCGCCTGCTGACGACCATCGCCTATCGCCTCGACGGCCGGACGACCTATGCCCTCGAGGGCTCGATCTTCGTCGCCGGGGCCGCGGTGCAGTGGCTGCGCGACGGTCTCGGCATCATCGAGAAGGCCTCCGACAGCAACGCCCTGGCGGCGGCCGCCGACCCGCTGCAGCAGATCGTGCTGGTGCCCGCCTTCGTCGGCCTCGGCGCGCCGCACTGGGACGCCGAGGCACGCGGGGCCCTGTTCGGCCTGACCCGCAACAGCGGCCCCAAGGAGCTGGCGCTCGCCGCCCTGGAATCTGTCGCCTTCCAGACCCACGATCTGATCGAGTGCATGCATGCCGACTGGCCGGCCGGCGACACCGGCGAGATGGTGCTACGCGTCGACGGCGGGATGACCGCAAGCGACTGGACCCTGCAGCGCCTGGCGGACATCCTGGCAGCCCCGGTCGATCGGCCGACGGTGCTGGAGACGACGGCGCTGGGGGCGGCCTGGCTGGCAGGACGCCACGCCGGCGTCTGGCCCGACCGGGACGAGTTCGCCCGTCGCTGGCAGCTCGACCGGCGCTTCGAGCCGCAGATGGACGAGGCCCAGCGCAGCCGGCGCCTCGCGCTCTGGCGGGATGCGGTGCGGCGGACCCTGGCGGCGTGAATCCGGGCGGACGCGAGGGAGCAGGAGGCGGTGCCGCCGGAACCGCCCTGCGACGAGGGGCGTTCCACCCTCGAACAATGAACCGTTGAGGAACGCACCGATGAACCGTCTTCTGACGAGCGCCACGCTCGCGCTCTTCCTGGCCGCCGCGCTGAATGCCGGCTCGACCCTCGCCGCCAACGAAGAGAACGTGCAGAGCGGCGGGGATGCCGAGGCCTGCCTTAGCGAGATCAGCAACCTGCGCCAGAAGATCGGCGAGGACGAGGACGTGAAGGAAGGCGATCACGAGCTGCTTGGCGGCCTGACTGCCGAGGAGGCCGGCCAGCCGCCCGAGAGCTGGCATGGCTCGCCGCCCGGGAAGGAGAACATGCTGGCTCAGCTGGACGACGCCGAGGCGCTCGCCGAAGAGGGGGACGCGGAAGGCTGCCACGCGCTCGTCGAGCAAGTCCAGGAAGCGCTCTTCGATGGGAACGAGGAAGACGAGAAGGCCGCGACGGAAACCAAGACCGACGGCTGACCCCCACCCGCCGCCCGATCTGCAGACCGCCGGTCACCGTAAGGTGGCCGGCGGTTTTGCATTCGCCCGCGAGAACCGCCGTGTCGCGGCCTTCTCGACATACAAATGCCTGATTAGAGACGCCTCGGAGCCTCGAATGGGGAAGCCCCCTTCCAATTGGATGCTATAGGCGATAGGGTGCGCCCTGCCTTGGAGGTATTGGGGGAGACAGGGGCGCGGCATGTTCGCGTCTCGTCTGCCTGTAGTTGGCAGTGATCGCCCAAGCCCGGGAGGATCTTGTTCTGCTGGGGCTGCGGGTGCTTCAAGGCGCCGAAATTTGCGAAATTGGGCCTGGGTGAATTTTTAAGGCGTATGTCGGTAAAGCTTAGCGTTAAGAACCTCTACAAGATTTTTGGCGACGACCCGCAGGGTGCGCTCGCCATGCTCCGGGACGGCAAGTCGAAGGACCAGATCCTGGAAGAGACCGGCATGACCGTCGGCGTTCAGGCCGCCGACTTCAGCGTCGGCGAGGGCGAAATTTTCGTCGTCATGGGACTCTCGGGCTCCGGCAAGTCGACGCTGGTTCGCATGCTCAACCGGCTGATCGAGCCGACGGCCGGCGAGGTTCGCATCGACGGCGAGGACATCGTACCGGCCTCGGCGGAGGACTTGCGGAGGATTCGGCTGAACAAGATCGCCATGGTCTTCCAGCACTTCGCCCTCTTCCCGCACAAGACGGTCTGCCAGAACGTCGAGTACGGCCTGAAGGTGCAGGGCGTGGCTGCTCCGGAGCGCCGGGAGCGCGCGCTGGCCGCTCTCGACCAGGTCGGCCTCCGGGCCTGGGCGGACCGGCCGCCGCATGCGCTGTCCGGCGGCATGCAGCAGCGCGTCGGCCTCGCCCGCGGACTTGCCGTCGATCCGCAGATCCTGCTGATGGACGAGCCCTTCTCGGCGCTCGATCCGCTGATCCGGCGCGAGATGCAGGGCGAGCTGCTCGAGCTGCAGCGCCGGCTCAAGATGACCATCGTGTTCATCACCCACGACCTTCACGAGGCGCTGATCCTGGGCGACCACATCGCCATCATGAACGAGGGCCGCATCGTGCAGATCGGCACGGCGGAGGAGATCGTCGGGGGACCCGCGAACGATTATGTCGCCGCCTTCACCCAGGACATCGACCGCGCCCGGGTCTTTGCGGTCCGGCGGGTCATGACCGAGCCGCACCCGCTCGACCTCGGCGCCGACAACGCGCAGGGCGGTCGCGAGCGGATGGAGCGGCTGGGCCGCAACGCCCTCTACGTGCTGGACGGCGGGCAGCTCGCCGGCATCGTCACCTACCGCGACCTGGTGCGCGCCGCACGCGACGGCGGCGACCTCGCCGCGGCGCTGATCCGCGACTTCCCATCGATCGGCCCCGAGGCGCACCTGCACCGGCTCTACGAGCTGTACCGGCAGGGGCTGCCGGTCGCGGTCCTGGACGAGGGCCGGCTGGTGGGCGTCGTCGAGCCGGCCGACCTGCTCGAGCAGCTTGCAATGGGCGGGGCGCCCGAACCCGGGACCGCGCGGGAGGCAGCCCCGACGGCGGCGGCCCCTGCGGCGGTCGGCGCCTAGGGCGGAGCAAAGCCATGTGGAAACCGTCAGACAGCTTCACGCTCCCGCTCGGCGACTGGGTCGACGCCTTCGTCAAGGGCTGGCTCGCGCCGAACTTCCGTGACGTCTTCCGCGCCATCGGCTGGCCGGTCGATCAGGTGCTGCAGGCGCTCAACGCCTTCCTGCAGGCGGTGCCGATGCCGATCTTCGCCCTCGCCGTCGCCCTGCTGGCCCTGCTGGTCGCCGGCCGCGGCGTCGGCCTCTTCAGCTTCCTGGCGCTGCTGCTGCTTGACCTCATCGACGTCTGGTCGGAGACCATGACGACCCTGGCCATGATCCTGACCGCGGTCGTCTTCTGCACCCTGGTCGGCATTCCCACGGGCATCGCCGCGGCGCGCAGCGACCGCTTCGCCAAGGTGCTGCGGCCGGTGCTCGACATCATGCAGACGATCCCGCCCTTCGTGTATCTGGTGCCGATCGTCATGCTGTTCGGCGTCGGCATGGTGCCCGGCATCATCGCGACCATCATCTTCGCGCTGCCGCCGATCGTGCGCCTGACGAACCTCGGCATCCGCAACGTCCAGGGCGAACTGGTCGAGGCGGCCTTCGCCTTCGGCTCGACGCCGCGCCAGGTGCTGTGGGAGGTCCAGGTGCCGCTCGCGCTGCGGACCATCATGGCCGGGCTGAACCAGACCCTGATGCTGGCCCTCTCGATGGTCGTGATCGCCGCGCTGATCGGCGCCGGCGGCCTCGGCCTCACCGTCTATACCGGCCTCGGCCGGCTCGACATCGGCGCGGCGACCGAGGGCGGGCTGGGCATCGTGCTGATCGCGATCGTCCTCGACCGCATCACCCAGGCGCTCGGCGAGCAGAGCGACGTCAAGACGCCGTCGCTGCTCCAGACGCTGAAATCCTATCTCCGCCCGGGCCGCGACGCGCGACAGCCTCGCCGCGCGGCCTAAGCGGCGATCCGAGACTGCCGCGGTCCCCCGGAGACGGGGCGGCGGCGGCGTTCCCCGAGCCCCGGCCGGGCCTTCCCAAGGAAGGCTGCCCGGGGGAACCAGAAAGCAAGGAGGAAGGCATGTTCGACAGGAAAGCCTTCACGCGCATCGCCACCGGCGTCGCCGTCGCGGCGATGGCAACAGTCGCCACCGGCAGCCACGCAGTCGCCGACCAGGCCAAGCCCGGCGAGGGCACGACGGTTCGGATGGCGCGCGCCACCTGGGACACCGGCTGGTGGCAGGCCGAGATCTACAAGCAGCTGCTTGAGCAGCTCGGCTACGAGGTCGCCAAGGTGACGACGCTCGACAACCCGCCCTTCTACCAGTCGGTCGCCCAGGGCGACATGGACCTCTGGGTCAACGGCTGGTTCCCGCTGCACAACACCTACGAGGACACCTTCTCGCAGGGCGCCGAGACCGTCGGCTACGTCGCCGAGGGCGGCGCGCTCCAGGGCTATCTCGTCGACAAGAAGACCGCCGACGAGCACGACATCCGGTATCTCAGCGACATGAAGAAGCCGGAGATCGCCGAGCTCTTCGACACCGACGGCAACGGCAAGGCCAACATGGTCGCCTGCCCGCCGGGCTGGGGCTGCGAGGAGCTCATCGCCTTCCAGATGGACGCCTACGAGCTGCGCGACAGCGTCGACCTGATCAAGGCCGGCTACTCCGCCTCGATGGCCGATGCGCTCAGCCGCTACAACAACGGCGAGCCGATCTTCTTCTACACCTGGACGCCGAACTGGACCGTCGGGCTGCTGAAGCCGGGCCGGGACGTGGTCTGGCTGCAGGTCGAGGAGACCCGGCTGCCCGACGACCAGGCGGATCTCGTCGATGCCGCCACCGTCGCCGGCGTCGAGGGCTGCGCCGACGATCCCTGCAACATGGGCATGCCGGCGAACGACATCCGGCCGGTCGCCAACAGCGAGTTCCTCGAAGCCAATCCGGCCGTCCGGGCCCTGCTCGAGGAGGTTCGGGTGCCGGTGCAGGACATCTTCGCGCAGAACGCCCAGATGAACGACGGGGCCGACAGCGCCGAGGACCTGCAGGAGCAGGCCGAGAGCTGGATCGCCGACAACCAGGACAAGGTCGACGGCTGGCTCGAGAGCGCTCGCAAGGCCGCGATGTAAGACCTCCGGTTCTCTGACCGGTGGAATGGGAGCCCGGCCTTGCGGCCGGGCTCCTTTTTCTTGTGCCCGGCAGGTGCTTAGCGGGGGGCGGGCAGCAGAGCCTGCAGCCGGAACACTTCTGGGGACCGCGCGTTGGGTTCCGGGGCAGGCGCCGCGCTCGATCAAACGGGTGCGCGGGACGGGGACGACAGAAATCAAGCCGGAACGGCATCCGCCGCTCCCGGAGACAACCAGTCGGAGGTCGCCGTGACCACGCAACATTCCACCTTGAAGACTCTTTCGCTCGGCGTGGCCGCTTTCGCGCTGCTCGCCGCCGCGCCCTTGAGCGCGACGACGGCGCTCGCCGGGTCGCTCGACAGCCTGCGCGCCGGCGCCTACGGCTCGGGCGTCTCCGCACCCGGCGCCGTGCAGCTCGCGTTCGACGCCGAGGTGCAGCGTGTCCAGCGCGGGCTGAACCGCCTTGGCTATGACGCCGGCCCGACCGACGGCCTGATGGGCTCGCGCACGCGCAGCGCCATTCGCGACTACCAGCGCGACAACGACCTTCTCGTCACCGGCCAGGCGAGCGCCAGCCTCAGTGCGCACATCCGCGACAACGTCCGTGCGGAGCGCGCCGACCGCGGCAGCGACAGCAGCGTCCCGGCCGAGACCGAGGCCACGGTCGAGCGCCAGACGATCCTGCAGCTCCAGTCGGACCTGCGCCGCCTCGGCTACAGCGTGCCTGTCGTCTCCGGCACCGTCGACAGCGCGACCTCGGAGGCGATCCGCGCCTACCAGCGGGACAACAACCTGCTGGTCGACGGCCGTCTCAGCGGCGAGCTGGTCGCGCACGTCCAGGGCAAGACCTCGGCGGGCGCGGTGATCGAGGACCGTCCGACGACGCGCTCGGTCCAGGCGGCGCTGAACGAGCGCGGCTACGACGCCGGCCCGGCGGACGGCATCATGGGGACCAAGACCCGGGACGCAATTCGCACCTTCCAGTCCGACGCCAGCCTGCCGCTGAGCGGCACCATCTCGAAGGAAACCCTCGTCGCGCTCGGCCTCGCGGAGGGCGCCGAGGGGGAATCCGAGGCCGAGGCGACGTCGCCGAGCGGCGACGGCCAGCCGGTGACGGTGATCTCAGACGACTTCAACGACGGCGACTACCAGCGCAATCCGCGCTGGGAGGTGGTGGCCGGCAACTGGAGCGTCACCGGCGGCGGCGTGCTGACCAGCGAGGTGCCGGTCAACCAGGGCAGCCAGCCGCAGCAGATCGGTCCCGACATGCTGAAGGGCATCCTCGGCAACGTCCTCGGCGTCCAGCAGCAGCAGGCCCTGGCCGCGATCCACACCCGCGCGCAGATCTCCAATGCCTTCAGGGTCGACTTGCGCGCGACCGGCGCCGGCGAGCCGGCGGTGCTGAACTTCGGACCCTACCAGGGCAGCAACGTCGGCTACGGCTACCGGCTGGAAGCGCACACCGCGGGCAATCAGCCGCTGCGCCTGATGGCGATCACCAGCAGCGGCGCGACGACGATCGGCTCCAGTGACGTCGATGCCCGCTTCGACGACGGCGCGGAGCACCGGATCGACTGGCGGCGCGACACCAACGGCCTGCATACCATCGAGTACGATGGCCGGGTCGTGCTGCAGGTCCTCGACCGGACGTTCAAGGATCCCTTCGACGGTCTTTCGCTCATCAATGCCGGCGGGACCTGGAAGATCGACGAGGTCGAGGTGCAGTCGCTGCCGAAGTAGGGGCCGCGGGCGGCATCGGCCGTCCGGCACTCGCGAGCGCTGCTGGCGGGCGTTTCAGGCGCGGTCCGCCCGATCAGGGCTCGCGCCCTCGGCCGGCGGCGTCGCCGGCTGTCCGGGCGCCGCGCTCGGGAAGCTGACCCGCACGCGGGTGCCGATGCCCTTGACGCTGTCGATCGCGACCGTGCCGCCGTGGAGCTCGACCAGGCTCTCGACGATGGCCAGGCCCAGGCCGGTGCCGCCGGTCGCGCGGGTGTAGCTGTCGCTGGCCTGATGGAAGGGTTGCAGCACCCGCGGCAGCTGATCCTCCTCGATCCCGATGCCGCGATCCTCGATCTCGATCGCATAGGTTCCCTTGTCTCCTTCGCGGCCGCGGATCGTGATCGTTTCTCCCTCGTAGGAGAACTTCGAGGCGTTCGACAGCAGGTTGAGCAGGACCTGGCGCAGCGCGACCTCATCGGCGCGCACCATCGCCGGGCCTTCGAAGTCGTAGGCGACCGACAGCCGGCGCTTTTCCAGCTGGATCGCCAGCAGCTTGTGGAGATTGCGGGCGATCTTCTGGACGTCGAGGGTCTCGATGTGCAGGTGGCGCTGGCCGGCCTCGATCTTCGAGTAGTCGAGCAGGTCGTTGATCAGCGCCAGCAGATGCTCACCGCTGGCGTGGATGTCGCCCGCGTACTCGGAGGTCTTCTCCGGCTCCAGCTTGCCGGTGCTCAGCAGGTAGGAAAAGCCGATGATCGCGTTCAGCGGGGTCCTGAGCTCGTGGCTCATGTTCGCCAGGAAGACGGACTTCGAATGGTTGGCCGTCTCGGCCTCGCGGGCCAGCCGCTCGGCCCGCTCCTTCTCGTCGAGCAGCCGGGCCTCGCGCTCGGCGGCCGAGCGCGCGAAGTAGTCGGCGGCCCGGCCTATGTCGGCGATCTCGTCGCTGCCGTGGGTCGGGATCACGGCACCGCCGCGGCCCTCGACCTGGTCGCGCAGGCCGATGCGCAGGGCTGTCAGGCGCAGCAGCACGCTGCGGCGCACGAAGAGGGCGAAGCCGACGACCGTGAGGACGGTCAGCAGCGCCAGGCCGATCAGCATTAGCGTGGTCTGGCGTGCTGCCCGCTGAAAGGCGGCGCTCCGCTGCGCGATATCGGTGCGCAGCCAGGCGATATAGTCGGCCGTGGAGCCGACGAACTTGCTGGCCAGGAACTTGTTCTGGTTGATCAGGCCGGCCTGCTTGCGAGTCGCGGTCAGCGCGCTGGACTTCAGCGCGTAGGCGCCGGTTCGCGTGGCCAGGAACCGGGCGATCGAGGGCTCTATATC
The DNA here is from genome assembly GCF_040905785.1 of Tistlia sp. Lineage (NCBI taxonomy): Bacteria > Pseudomonadati > Pseudomonadota > Alphaproteobacteria > Rhodospirillales > Rhodovibrionaceae > Tistlia > Tistlia sp. The sequence goes on along the minus strand of NZ_JBBDQW010000038.1, from coordinate 83,857 downwards.
GTCGATCCGCCGCCGGATTGGCTGGACGTCCTGGAGCCGGGTCTTCGCCGTCGAGGCGGCGGCGAAGGTGTCGATGCTGCGGTCTCGCAGCCTGCGCACGACGGCGAGGTTGTCGATGCTCGGCAGCGACAGCACGTCGAGCAGCGCCAGTTCGCTCGATCCCAGCCAGCTCAGCAGGTCCTGGCGCGCCGCCTCGCGGCGTGGCGGCGGCAGGCCGGCGGCCGCCTCGAACACCTGTCCCTGGAGCTCGATCAGCGCCTCGGCGACGCTGCGCGCCTGCCGCAGGAGGATGGCCAGGCGCGCCTCGGCGGCGAGCCGCTCGGCGACCGCGCGGTCGAGCTCGTCGAGATTGTCGATGAGCTGCAGGCGGCTGCCGCGGATCTCGGCGAGCAAGTCCTTGCCTTCCTTCCCGCCCTCGGCACCCGCTGCGACCAGGGCTCCCAGCAGCCGGTCGATCGCGCTCACCTGGTCGTCGATCTGGTTGCGCACCGAGCGCCGGACGTACTCCGATTCGACCATCGCCAGAGTCGGAGCCGTCGAGGCGATCGACTGGGAGATCTGGCCCAGGCGCGAGGCGTCGATGAGCTGGGGTACCGACTGCTCGGCAAGGCGGCCGTAGCCCTGGTTGAGGTTGCGGAAGGAAACCAGCGAGGCCAGGATCGTGCCGCTCGCGACCAGCCCGAAGAGCGCGATCGCCAGGACCAGCCGGACCGAGATCAGGTTCCATCGCACGCGCTGCTTCTCCGGTCTGCCGCCGGGACGCTAGCGCAGGGGCGGAGCGTAGAGCAGGCCGCCCTCGCTCCACGGCCTGTTCAAGCCCCGGTCGAGGCCGAGCGGCGCGAGGTTGCGCTCGAAGATTTCCTCGTAGTTGCCGACCTGGGCGATCACCTGCCGCGCCCAGTCGTAGGTCAGGCCGAGGTCGCGGCCGATCCCGGGATCGGTGCCAAGGAGCCGCCGGGTCTCGGGCCTCGGGCTGTCCAGGTGGCTGGCCAGCGTATCCGATCGGATGCCGAGCTCCTCCGCCAGGAAGGTGGCGAAGACCGTCCACTGCACGACGTCGAACCAGGCCTCGTCCCCGCTGCGCAGGGCCGGGCCGAGCGGCTCCTTCGAGACGACGTCGGTGAAGAGGACGTAGTCTTCGGGGTCGGGCGCGCGGCTGAGCCTCACAGAGGTCAGGGCGATGCGGTCCTGGCTCAGGATCTCGCAGTCGTGCGCGAAGAAGGCGTCATAGACGCCCTCGGTGGAATCGAAGCCGCGGATCTCGAGCCGCAGGCCCCGCGTCGCGACCAGCTCCTCGAGCGTGGCGATGGTCGTGGTGTTGCGGTGGACGCAGACCGTCGCCTCTCCGACATCGGCAAGCTTGGTGGCGCCGAGCGCCTTGCTCGCCATGAAGCCCTGGCCGTCGTAGTAGAGCGGCGCGGTGAAGGCGAGGCCGAGCGCGGTGTCGCGCGATGCCGTCCAGGTCGTGTTGCCCATCAGGACGTCGAAGGCGCCCTCGCGGAGCGCCTCGAAGCGTACCGTGTAGCTGACCTCCACGAACTCGACGGCCTCGGCGTCGCCCAGCACCGCCGCAGCCAGCGCCCGGCAGTAGTCCGGGAAGAAGCCGCGCCAGACGCCCAGGCTGTCGGTCTCGGAGACGCCGGGACCGGTGCGCACCACGCCGCAGCGCAGCAGGCCCTCGCTGCGGATCCGCTCCAGGGCAGGGCCCTCGGCCTGCGCCAGGACAGGGGCCGGTGCCGCTAGGAGCGACAGCAGGCCGGCAACCAAGCCGTACCGAGAGATCGCGCGCCGCATGAAGCCCCCTCTCGTCTGGCCGCGCCAGGCACGGCAACGCTCGGCCGAAGCGCTGTCGGGTCGGCCGACGCGCTCGACGGTTTACCCTGGAGATTCTATCGGAAGGCGGCGGTGAAGAGTTGGTGAATCATCCGTCGAATCCCAAGCACATCCAATGCTTGAGCGGCGGACTGCAACTTTCGGAAGAATATCGCCTGAGGCGAGCGCCCCTTCTCGAAGAGGATGGTGGGCCCGGGTAGACTTGAACTACCGACCTCCCGCTTATCAGGCGAGCGCTCTAACCAACTGAGCTACGGGCCCCCGCAAGGGAGCGCTTTATAAGCGGTCCGGCCCCGCGCTTGTCAAGCCTCGCGCATCGGTTCCGCGGCCGCTCCGGCCCGCCCGGCTGGACAAGGGCTCGCGGGCGGCGCTATGTCTCGCGGACCCTTACAGAAACCATCGAGAAACGAGCCCGAGCGATGCGCGATGACGGCGCTGCTGCGCCTTACCCAGAGGCCGACCCGAACCCGAGCTTTCCGGCGATCGAGCAGGAGACGCTCGCCTACTGGGAGCGGGAGAGGATCTTCGAGCGCTCGGTCGAGGATCGGCCGGCCAAGGGGCCCGAGGGCGCGAGCAACGAGTTCGTCTTCTACGACGGCCCGCCCTTCGCCAACGGCCTGCCGCACTACGGCCACTTGGTCACCGGCTTCGTCAAGGACATCGTGCCGCGTTACCGGACCATGCGCGGGCGGCGCGTCGAGCGCCGCTTCGGCTGGGACTGCCACGGCCTGCCGGCCGAGCTGACCGCCGAGAAGGAGCTCGGCATTTCGGGCCGCCAGGAGATCCTCAAATACGGCATCGCCGAATTCAACGCGCACTGCCGCGTCTCGGTCATGCGCTTCACGGAGGAGTGGCGCGACTACGTCACCCGCGAGGGCCGCTGGGTCGATTTCGAGAACGACTACAAGACCATGAACCTGCCGTTCATGGAGAGCGTGATCTGGGGCTTCAAGCAGCTCTTCGACAAGGGCTGGGTCTACGAGGGCTACCGGGTCGTGCCCTACAGCTGGGCGGTGCAGACGCCGCTCTCGAACTTCGAGACCCGGCTCGACAACGCCTACCGCGAGCGCCAGGACCCGGCGCTGACCGTCGGCTTCCTGCTGCAGCCGGCGCCGGGAGACGCGGAGGGGAAGACGGGCCCCACGCGCCTGCTGGCCTGGACCACGACGCCCTGGACCCTGCCGTCGAACCTGGCGCTGGCGGTCGGCCCCGAGCTCGATTACGCGGTCGTCGAGAAGGACGGCGAGCGCCTGGTTCTGGGCGAGGCGGCGCTCGAGCGCTACGCCAAGGAGCTCGGCGACTGGACCCGGGTCGCCACGCTCAAGGGCAGCGAGCTTGCCGGCCGCCGCTACGAGCCGCTGTTCCCCTATTTCAAGGACACGCCGCGGGCTTTCGTGGTGCTGGCCGCCGACTTCGTCGAGGTCGCCGAGGGCACCGGCTGCGTGCACATCGCGCCCGGCTTCGGCGAGGACGATCTCGAGCTCGCCATGGCCCATGAGATTCCGCTGGTCGTTCCGGTCGACGAGGCCGGCAACTTCACCGCCGAAGTGCCGGACTACCAGGGCCAGAACGTCATCGAGGCCAACAAGGACATCATCCGCGACCTCAAGGCGCGCGGCCTCGTGGTGCGCCACGAGACCTACCTGCACAACTATCCGCACTGCTGGCGCACCGACACGCCGCTGATCTACAAGGCGATCAACGCCTGGTACGTGAAGGTGACGGCCTTCCGCGACCGCATGGTCGAGCTCAACCGCGAGATCGTCTGGACCCCGGCCCACGTGCGAGACGGCCTGTTCGGCAACTGGCTGGAGAACGCGCGCGACTGGAACGTCAGCCGCAACCGCTTCTGGGGCTGCCCGATCCCGGTCTGGAAGAGCGACGACCCCGCCTTTCCGCGCATCGACGTCTACGGCAGCCTGGACGAGATCGAACGCGACTTCGGGGTGCGCCCCGACGACCTGCACCGGCCGATGATCGACCAGCTGACCCGGCCGAACCCGGACGATCCCTCGGGCAAGGCGACGATGCGGCGGGTCACCGAGGTGCTCGACGTCTGGTTCGATTCCGGCTCGATGCCCTTCGCCCAGCTGCACTATCCCTTCGAGAACAAGGAGCGCTTCGAGGCGAACTTCCCGGCCGACTTCATCGTCGAGTACGTCGCCCAGACGCGCGGCTGGTTCTACACGCTGATGGTGCTCTCGACGGCGCTCTTCGACCGCGCGCCCTTCCGCAACTGCGTCTGCCACGGCGTCGTGCTGGACGAGAACAAGCAGAAGCTCTCGAAGCGGCTGATGAACTATCCGGACCCGACCGAGGTCTTCGACACCTACGGCGCCGACGCCCTGCGCTGGTACATGGTCTCCTCGCCGCTGATGGTCGGCGGCGACCTGGCCATGCCCAAGGACGGGCGCGGCATCGCCCAGGCGCTGCGCCAGGCGATCATCCCGATCTGGAACGCCTATTACTTCTTCACGCTCTACGCCAACATCGACGGCTACCGCGCGACCCGGCGCAGCGACCAGGCCGGTCTGCTCGACCGCTACGTCCTGGCCAAGACCCGCGAGCTGGTCGAGCGCCTGCAGGAGCGGCTCGACCTCAACGATCTGCCGGGCGCCTATGCCGTCGTGCCGGGCTACATCGACGCCCTCAACAACTGGTACATCCGGCGCTCGCGGGCCCGCTTCTGGCGCGAGGAGGCGGCCGGGAGCGAGCCGGGCGATGCAGGCAAGCGCGACGCCGCCGACAAGCGCGACGCCTACGACACGCTCTACACGGCGCTGGTCACCTTCTGCGAGGCGATGGCGCCGCTGCTGCCCTTCGTGACCGAGCGCATCTACCGCAGCCTGACCGGGGCCGACTCCGTGCACCTCGCCGACTGGCCGGCCGCCGAGAGCCTGCCGGCCGAGCGCGGCCTGGTCGCCGAGATGGACCGGGTGCGCGAGATCTGCACGGCCGTGATGGCACTGCGCGAGGGCAAGGGGCTGCGCACGCGCCTGCCGCTTAAGCGCCTGACCGTCGCCCACGCCGAGGCGCCCCGCCTGGAGCCCTACCGCTCGGTCATCGCCGAGGAGGTCAACGTCAAGGAGATCGCCTTCACCGGCGATCCTGCGGCTATGGGCCGCCAGGAGCTCAAGGTCAATCCGCAGATCGGCCGGCGCATCGGCGGCAAGATGAAGGAAGTGATGGCGGCGGCGCGTTCCGGCGAGTGGAGCCCGATGTCCGGGGGCAAGGTCGCGATCGCCGGCCTCGAGCTTGCGCCCGAGGACTTCACGCTGCGCGTCGTCGCCGGCGAGGGCCTCGACTCCGAGCCCTTCGACGGCGGCGCCGGCGTGGTCGTGCTCGACACCCGGGTCTACGACGAGCTGAAGCGCGAGGGCTGGGCGCGCGACTTCGTGCGCATGGTCCAGCAGACGCGCAAGGAGGCGGGCCTGGCGGTCACCGACCGGATCCGCCTGTCGGCCGAGTTGCCGGAGGAGGTGGCTGGCGCGGTCGCCGAGCACGGGGAGCAGGTGCGTCGCGAGACCCTTGCCGTTGAGCTCAGGCTCAACGCCGGGCCGCTCGGCGGCTTCGCCATGGCGCACAAGCTCGAGGGCCGGGACGTCCAGGTGGCGGTCGAGAAGAGCGCAGCCTGAGTCCCGCGGCCGGCCCGGGGGTAACCGCCCTTCGCTTGCCCGTGCCCGAACGGTCCCAGCGCCTGAACGGTCGCGGCGGCGCGGGTCTGTGCCTGTGCGCCTCGACGGCCAATGCGTCGGAATTCGCAGGAGTTCGCAGTCATTTTCCTGCCTTGTTCCGAACAAGTAATGACCACTATGAAGCCACTTTTGCGACAAGAAGAAAGCAGATCGTATTCTTTGTCGGGAGAGGTTTCGGGGGCATGTCATCAAATAAAGACTCGACCAGCACTGTCAGGTAAGGCAGAATTCGTCTGCTCGACCAGAACTGCCAGGTAAGGCAGAATTTGTCTGGTTGATGTGTCCCCGACCGACCCGGGGCGGGGTCGCTTCGAAAGAAGCGTTCGCGAGGCCTGTGCAGCGCCCCCCAACGCGGCGCAGGCGCACCCAGGGGCCCACCGGACAGCGTGCCGGCCGGTGGGCCCCAGCGGTGTCTTCTCCGGTCCGGCAGTGGCGACTTCTTCTTCTTCCCGACTCCGAACTCCCTTCTTCGAGATACTCCCTGGCGCGCTTGCCAGACCTCGCGGCCCGCGGCGCCAGCCGGCGGGCCGCCTTTCTGCGTCGGTTCCGTCTCCTGCGCCCTACGCGCGCGGCGATTGCCTGCCCGCGGGCTTTGCTGCAGCATCGCCGACGCCAAGAACAATGCGGCCGGCAGTGCAGCCGGCCGCCTACCGGGAGGAAGAGAATGACAAGGATCACGCGCCGTCGCGCCGTCGTCGCCGCGCTGCTGTCCGCGGCTGTCCTGGCGGGCGGCTCCGCCGGAGCCGGCCAGGCCGAAGCCCAGACCGTTATGCGGGTCAGCCATCAGCTGCCGCCCGCGCACCATATCGCCCAGCTGGTCGACCAGTGGGCGGCTGACGTCGAGCGCCTGTCGGAGGGCACGCTCGCCGTCGAGGTGCTGGGCGCCAACACAGCCTTCAAGCCTGACCAGAACTTCCCCGCGGTCGCCCGCGGCCAGATCGAGGCGGCGATCTCGGTGAACTTCCAGTGGGGCAACACGATTCCCGAGATGAACGTGGTGACGCTGCCCTACTTCATGACCGACATCGAGCGGGTGAAGCGCTTCCCGGGCTCGGACGCCGCGCAGCTGCTCGAGGAAAAGCTGCTCGGGAAGGGTGTGCGCAACGTCGCCTGGCTGTTCACCACCAACAGCTCGATCTTCACCTCGGCGAAGAAGCCGATCGTCGAGGTGGCGGATTTTCAGGGGCTGAAGATCCGCGGCCTCAACAAGCTGGTCGACGAGGCCTTCGCGGCCAACGGCGCGGCGCCGACGGCGATGCCGGGCTCCGAGGTCTACCAGGGCCTGCAGACCGGCGTCATCGACGCCGGCCTGACCGACGTCTCGGCCGCCTATAGCCGCAAGTACTATGAGGTCCAGAGCTACGGCACGGTCACGCCCTTCTTCACGGTCTACTTCCACATCTTCGTGAACCCGGCCTGGTTCGACGGCCTGACCGAGGCGCAGCGGACCGCGATCACCGAGGCGTCGGCCAAGGCCGAGGAGGCTTCCTACGCCCTGACCGCCGAGACCGCTTCGGCGGCGATCGAGCAGCTCCAGGCCAAGGGCATGACCCTGCACATCCAGAGCGAGGCTGAGACCGAAGCCTGGAAGCAGGCGATGCAGCCGCCGGTCATGGAGGCCTTCAAGGCATCGAGCGACGACGCCGCCAGGATCGTCGAGCTGGTCGACAAGCTCTAGTGGCCGGACTGCGCCGCGCCCTCGCCCTCTCGGGGCGCGGCATCGACCTGCTCTGCCGGGCCGGGGTATGGCTGGGCGCACTCGTCGCGCTGGCCATGGCCGGCCTGCTCGGCTACGCCGTCGTCTTGCGCTACCTCTTGAACCGACCGCAGGCCTGGACCGACGAGCTGGTCTCCTATCTGGTCGTGCTGTTGGTCATGCTGGCCGGCGCCGAGGTCATGCGCCGCGGCGAACACTTGGCGGTCGACCTGGTCAGCGCCCGCCTGCCGTCGGCCTGGCAGCGCGGCGTCGAGATCGCCGGGCTGCTGAGCGTGCTGCTGGTGTGCGGCGTGCTGGCGGTCTCGGGCTGGCAGATGACCGCCTTCTCGCACATGGTCGACCTGCGCTCGACCGGCCACCTGGCGCTGCCGGTCTGGTGGATCCAGGCGAGCATACCGGCCGGCTTCCTGCTGATCGGGCTGGCCGCCCTGGTTCGCCTGCTGCGGCTGCTCGGCGCCGAGGCCGCCCCGCCGGCAGGACGCTCATGACGGCGGGACGGCCATGACGGCGGGACGGGCATGACGCTGATCCTGATCCTGCTCGGGCTGGTCCTGCTTTTGCTGACCGGCATCCCGCTGTTCGCCGGCCTGGGCCTGACCTCTATCGTGGTGCTGGTCGCCGTCGAGGGGCGGGTCGGGGGTCTGGCCGACGAGGTCTACGCCAAGCTCTCGAACTACGTGCTGGTGGCGATCCCGCTGTTCGCCCTGATGGCTCACGTGCTGATCAAGGCCAAGATCGTCGACGACCTCTACGCCTTCGCCTACACCCTGGTGCGCCACTGGCCGGGCGGGCTGGCGGTGGCGACGGTGCTGGCCTGCACGGTCTTCGCGGCGATCAGCGGCTCCTCGGTCGCCACCGCGCTCACCATCGGCTCGGTCGCGATCCCGCAGATGCTGCGCTACGGCTACCGGCCGCACGTCGCCTACGGCGTGCTCGCCGCCGGCGGCACCCTGGGCATCCTGATCCCGCCTTCCGGACCGATGGTGCTCTATTCGGTGGTCACCGAGGCCTCGATCGGCGCGCTGTTCATCGCCGGCCTGGTCCCCGGCCTGCTGCTGGCCGCCCTCTTCGCCGCCTTCTGCGTGCTCCACGCGCTGGTCGACGGCCGCATCGAGCGCCTGCCGGCGGCGCGGCCGGGCGAGATCCTCGGCGCCCTGCGCCGCGCGGTCTGGGCGCTGGTGCTGCCGCCCGTCGTGCTCGGCGGCATCTACCTGGGCATCTTCACGGCGACCGAGGCGGCCGCGGTCGGCGCCCTCGCCGCCATCGCCATCGCGCGCTTCGCCTACGGCGCGTTGCCGCTGGGCGCGCTGCTCGAGGCGGCCCACGAGAGCGCGCGGACCACGGCGATGCTGTTCCTGATCCTCGGCGCCGCGGCGATGTTCGGCCACGTCATCTCGGTGCTGGGCCTGCCGCGCGACCTGCTGGCGCTGGTCGTGGGCCAGGAGATCGGCCAGCTCGGCTTCCTGCTCGCGGTCATGGCCCTGGTGTTCCTGCTCGGGATGTTCCTCGAGACGATCTCGATCATCCTGGTGACCACGCCGATCGTCCTGCCGGTCATGCTGCACCTCGGCATCGACCCGGTCTGGTACGGCATCCTGCTGATGGTCAACCTCGAGCTCGCGCTGATCACGCCGCCGGTCGGCATGAACCTCTTCGTCATCAAGTCGATCTCGGGCGCCGGCCTCGGCCAGATCGTGCGCGGCGTCCTGCCCTACGTCCTGCTGCTGCTGGCCGGCCTGGTCGCCGTGCTGCTGCTGCCCGAGCTGGCTCTCTGGCTGCCCTCGACGACCCGCTTCGGCCGGTGAGGACGTCCGCTGCGATCGGCGTCAGCGGATCCGGTCGCGATCGCGCAGGTACTCGACGATGCGGGTCGCCGCCGCCTCGGCGGATTCCCCTGCGGTCTCGACGCGCAGCTCGGCGGTCTCCGGCGGCTCGTAGGGGCTGTCGACGCCGGTGAAGTTGGCGAGCTGGCCGGCATAGGCCTTCCTGTAGAGGCCCTTGGGGTCGCGCTGGCGGCACAGCTCGAGCGGCGTGTCGACCCAGACCTCGATGAAGTCCTCGCCCATCAGCTCGCGTGCCATACGCCGCTCGGCCCGGAAGGGCGAGATGAAAGAGACCAGCACGATCAGCCCGGCGTCGGCCATCAGGCGGGCGACCTCGGCGACGCGGCGGATGTTCTCGACCCGGTCGGCGTCGGTGAATCCGAGGTCGCGGTTCAGGCCGTGTCGCACGTTGTCGCCGTCCAGCAGGTAGGTGTGCCGGCCCTCGGCGTGCAGGCGCCGCTCGACCAGGTTCGCGATGGTCGACTTGCCAGAGCCCGACAGGCCGGTCAGCCACAGCACGCTCGGGCGCTGGCCCTTGGCCCGGGCGCGCGCGGCGCGGTCGACGTCGACCGACTGCCAGTGGATGTTGGTCGCCCGGCGCAGGCCGTGCTCGATGACGCCGGCCGCGATGGTCGCGTTGCTGAAGCGGTCGATCAGCAGGAAGGCGCCCATGCGGCGGTTCGCGGCATAGGGCTCGATGGCGATCGGCTGGGCCAGCGACAGCTTGACGAAGCCGATGTCGTTCAGGGCCAGCGTCTTGGCGGCCAGATGCTCGCCGCTGCTTACCTCCAGGCGGTGGGAGATCTCGGTGACCGAGGCCGGGGCCGTGCGCGTGCCGCACTTCAGCAGGTACTCGCGCCCGGGCAGCAGCGGGGCGTCGCCCATCCAAATCAGGTGGGCGGCGAACTGATCGGAGACCTCGGGACGGTCGCCGGCGGCGGCCAGCACGTCGCCGCGGCTGATGTCGAGCTCGTCGGTCAGGGTCAGGGTCACAGCCTCGCCCGCCTCGGCCTCGGCGCGATCGCCTTCCGGAGCCGCGATGCGGGCGATCGTCGTGGCCCGGCCCGACAGCGCCGCCACCACCGGGTCCCCCGGCGCGACCCGTCCGCTGGCGATCGTGCCCTGGTAGCCGCGGAAGCCGGCGTCGGGCCGGCACACCAGCTGGACCTGCAGGCGGAAGGGCCGCTCGGCCTCGTCGCGGCCGACCTCGGCGGTCTCCAGCAGCTCCAGCAGGGTCGGGCCCTCGAACCAGGCGAGGCGCGGGCTGGGCGAGGCGACGTTGTCGCCGAAGCGGGCCGAGACCGGGATCGCCCGGCAGCTCTCGAACTCGCCGGCGTGGCGCTGCAGGTCCGCCTCGACCGCCCGGAAGCGCTCGGCGTCGAAGTCGACGAGGTCGATCTTGTTGACCGCCAGCACCGCGTGGCGCACGCCGAGCAGGCGGGCCACGGTCAGGTGCCGGCGGGTCTGCTCGGAGACGCCCTTGCGCGCGTCGACGACCAGGACCGCGAGGTCCGAGACCGAGGCCGCGACGGCCATGTTACGGGTGTACTGGGCGTGGCCGGGCGCGTCGGCGACGATGAACTTGCGCCGGGGCGTCGAGAAATAGCGGTAGGCGACATCGATGGTGATGCCCTGCTCGCGCTCGGCCTCCAGCCCGTCCAGGAGCAAAGCCAGGTCCGGCGCCTCGCCGGTCGTGCCGAACTTCCTGGAATCCCGCTCGAGCGCCGCCAGCTGGTCGTCGAACACCGAGCCGGAATCGACCAGCAGGCGCCCGATCAGGGTCGACTTGCCGTCGTCGACGCTGCCGCAGGTCAGGAAGCGCAGCAGGGACTTGTCCGCGGCTTCGGGGAGCGCCGACGTGAGCCGGGGTTCGGACGCAATCTCGGGCGAGGCCTCGGGCATCAGAAGTATCCCTCCCGCTTCTTGCGCTCCATCGAGGCCGACTGGTCGTGGTCGATCAGCCGGCCGACCCGCTCGGACTGCCGGGAGGCGAGAGTCTCGGCGACCACCTCGTCGAGCGTGGTGGCGCGCGATTCCGAGGCCGCGGTCAGGGGATAGCAGCCGAGCGTCCGGAACCGCACCCAGGCGTCCTCGACCGTCTCGCCCGGCAGCAGCCGCAGGCGCGCGTCGTCGACCATGATCAGCTGGCCGTTGCGCCGGACCACCGGCCGGGGCGCCGCGAAATAGAGCGGCACCAGCTCGATGGCCTCGGCCCGGATGTAGGCCCAGACGTCGCCCTCGGTCCAGTTGGACAGCGGGAAGACCCGGAAGCTCTCGCCCTTCGCCAGCCGCGTGTTGAACAGGCGCCACAGCTCCGGGCGCTGGGCCTTGGGCTCCCAGGCATGCTCGGCGGTGCGGTGCGAGAAGACGCGCTCCTTGGCGCGGCTGCGCTCCTCGTCGCGGCGCGCGCCGCCGATCGCCGCGTCGAAGCCATGGCGGGTCAGGGCCTGGCGCAGGCCGAGCGTCTTCATGACGTGCGTGTAGTGGTCGGAGGGGTGGTTGATGGGGTCGATGCCCTGGGCCACGCCCTCCTGGTTGGTGTGCACGATCAGCTTCAGCCCATGCCGCGCCGCGATCCGGTCGCGGAAGGCGATCATGTCCCGGAACTTCCAGGTCGTGTCGACGTGCAGCAGCGGGAAGGGGGGCTTGGCCGGCCAGAAGGCCTTCAGCGCCAGATGCAGCAGGACCGAGGAATCCTTGCCGATCGAATACATCAGCACCGGATTGCCGAAGCACGCCACCGTCTCGCGCAGGATCTCGACCGCTTCGGCCTCGAGCGCGCGCAGGTGGCCGGACAAGGAACCCATCTCGTCTTCCCGATTCGATTGCAGATCGCTCGGCCCGCTTATACAGATCCGGCCGGTGACGCCAAAACCCGAAGCGCGCTCTTAACCGCAGCGTAACGCGACGTGGCCATGATTGCTGTCGACGCGCGGGGCTCCCGGTGCGGTTCCGACTCTATGCTTGGACTCCCGGGGCCGCTTGGGACAAACTACGGCCCATTCGGACCGGGCCCAATCGGGCCGGACCCGGTTCGGGTCGTGCCACGAGGCCGGCGAACGGCCCCGGCACGGTGCCGGTGGGGGGCTTAGAGTAAGCCGGCGGCCGAAGGGCGCGAACTCTTCGGCGACGACGACAGGGAGGAGAACAGGGTGAAGCAGGCCGATCCGCCACGCCTCGGCATCGCCATGGCACGGTTCATCGACGGCAGCCGGCGACGCATCGATCGCCTCTTCGCCTACCGAGAGATCCTCCTGCGCAGCAGCGACCGGGTCCGCTGCATCCGCCTGACGCCGTGCTTCCAGAAATCCGCCGCCCTGCTGCTGGCGATCGGGATGGGGTGGGGAACCTACGCCTCGATCGGCTTTCTCGAGCAGCGCGGCCAGCTCGCCGACCAGAACCAGGAGATCGAGCGGTCCCAGGCGGCCTACGGCGATCTGCTGGCGGAGGTCGACCGCTACCAGCGGCATTTCGCCTCCATCACCCGCGACCTCGAGACGACCCAGCGGCGCCTGCTCGCGCAGCTCGAGACGGAAGGCCTCGCAGAGGCGCCCGACCAGCGCGCCGAGCGCGACGACCGCACGGCCGAGCTGCGCGCGCGCATGGTGGTCGCCCAGGACGAGCTGCGCGGCCAGCTCGGCTCGCTTGAGACCGACCTGAAGGACATCGCCCGGCGCAACGGCTCGCTCAAGGGTCACATCCAGAGCCTGCAGTCGGCGCTGACGGCGACTGAGAACAAGCGAGCCGTGGTCGCCGAGGCGCACCAGCGGCTCGGACGCATGCTCAGCGAGCGCGAGCTGGCGCTGGCGCACGAGCGCAGCGACAAGGCCGAGTTGGCGGCGACCGTGGTCGAGAAGAACGCCGAGGTCGCCGAATGGAAGAACCGCTTTGCCGCCCTCGCCGAGGTTCGGGATGCGCTGGTCGGTGAGCGCGACCTGCTGCAGGGCGACCTGGATTCCGAGCGGGCCGCCAAGGCCGCCCTCGGGCAGGAGGTCGCCAGGCTCACGTCCGAGCTCGACAAAGCCCGCAGCCGGGTCGTCGCGGTCGCTGGCGAGCGCGACGGCCTCTCGGTCGAGCTGGACGAGCTGCGCGCCAAGCTGAAGCAGGCTTCGCTTGGCCGCGAGGCCCTGAAGCGTCACCTGTCCGACGAGGTTGAGCGGGTTGCCGACGCCCGCGCGCGCATCGACGCACTGGAGCGCCGCCGCAGCGAGCTCGAATCCGGGACCGCCCAGCTTGCGCGGGCGCTGCGGGCGGGCAAGAAGGAGGAGGCGGTGCTCGTCGAGCGCGTGTCGGGCCTCAAGGCCCAGCTCGCCGAGGCCGGAGGGCGCATCGCGGACCTGCGCAAGGAGCGCGACGCGCAGCGCCGCCGGGTCGCAGCCCTGTCCGGTAGCCTGGACGGCAGCCGCCAGCAAGTCGCCGCTCTGGAAGGGCAGCTGTTCAGCCTGACCCGGACCCTCGATGGCGCCGACCGCAAGGCCGAGGCCCTGGCCGAGCAGCGCGACGTGCTGCGCGCCCGGCTGGTCGAGGCGCGCGGCGAGCTGGCGCAGCAGGCCCAGCGCCACGACGCCGTGATCCAGGGCCTGTCCGACCGGACGCGTCAGTCGATCGACACCATGGAGGAGCTGCTCCTGCTGACCGGCCTCGACATCAAGGCGGTCATCGACGAGGCGAGCAGCAAGGTCGAGGGCGACGGCAAGGGCGGTCCCTTCGTGCCCTACGACGAGGTGCCGGAGCTGCCGATGGCCGACAGGTCGGAGGCCGTCCTCGGCGCCCTGGACGACAGGATCCGCCGCTGGGAGGCGCTTCAGCTCGTGCTGGCGGCGACCCCTCTGGCCGCCCCGCTGGCCACCGAATTCCGGATCACCAGCAGGGCTGGGAAGCGCAAGGACCCGCTGAACGGCCGGCTGTCGCGCCACGATGGCGTCGACATGGTGGCGCCCTACCGCACGCCGATCGTCGCCACGGCACCGGGCGTCGTCGCCTTCGCCGGCTGGCTTTCCGGCTATGGCCGGGTCGTCGACATCGACCACGGCTTCGGCATCACCACGCGCTACGCCCACCTGCGTCGGATCGACGTCGAGACCGGGCAGCGGGTCGGCTTCCACGACCAGATCGGACAGCTCGGCAACTCGGGGCGCAGCACCGGGGCCCACGTGCACTACGAGGTGCGCTTCAAGGACAAGCCCCTGGACCCCCTCAAGTTCATGAAGGCGGCCAGCCATGTTCTTAAAGGGTAAGAAGCAGGGTGCGCAGGGCGTGAGGAACAGCCGCTCCGAATCTTCGTCGGGATCGGCCCCGGCTCCCGGTTCGGCGAGCTCGGCTCCGGCCAAGCGGCAGCCGTCAGGTGTGCCCTCAATCGTCAGCGCCGACTTGCGCATCGAGGGCAACCTGCACTCGATCGGCGACGTGCAGATCGACGGCGTGGTCAACGGAGACATCTCGAGCAAGACCCTGACCGTCGGCGAGGGCGCCGAGGTCCACGGCGCGATCGAGGCGGAATCGCTGAGGATCTGCGGCACGGTCGAGGGCGAGGTGACGGCGCAGACCGTGATCCTGACGAAGACCGCCCGGGTCTACGGCGACGTCCTGCACGAGAGCCTCTCGGTCGAGGCCGGCGCCCTGATCCACGGCTTCTGCAAGCGCCTCGAGGCGCCGCAGAAGCGCAGCCTGCCGTCGCCGGCGATCAGCCACGGCATCGTCGAACCCGGGGCAGGCGTGGAGCCGGCTCCCGAGGCCGACGACCCGCTGACGGCACCCTCGCCCTCTCCGGCGGCACACTAGCGACCGCACCGACGCGAAGACCGGCAGGCTCAGGGATTGCGGTCGAGCGCTCCCTGCAGGGTCGCCGGGTCGACATTGCCGCCTGACAGCACGATCGCCGTGGTCCGCCCCGCGGTCGCGATCTTGCCGCTCAGGACGGCGGCGAGGGCGACGGCGCCGCCCGGCTCGACCACCAGCTTCAGACGATTGAAGGCGAAGGCCATGGCCCGCTCGACCTCGGCGTCGCTGACGCTGAGGCCGCCGGACACCAGGCGCCGGTTCAGCGCGAAGGTCAGCACGCCCGGCGTCGGCGACAGCAGGGCGTCGCAGATCGAGCGCGCCTCGGGCCGGTTGCCGACCCGCGCCCCGCCGGCCAGCGAGCGGGCGGTGTCGTCGAAGCTTTCGGGCTCGACCGAGTAGACCTCGGTCTCTGGCGACAGCGCCTTGACCGAGAGGGCGGTACCGGCGGTCAGGCCACCGCCGCCGCAGCAGACCAGGACGGCGTCGAGCGTCGCCTCCAGTCCGCGCGCCTGGCGCACCAGCTCCAGGCCGCAGGTGCCCTGGCCTGCGACGATCAGCGGGTCGTCGTAGGGCCGGACCAGGGTCGCGCCGGTCTTCTCCAACAGCTCGGCGGCGATCGCCTCGCGGTCGTCGCCGTAGCGGTCGTAGAAAACGACGGTGGCGCCGTAGGCCCGGGTGTTGGCGACCTTGACGGCCGGGGCGTCGGCCGGCATCACGATGGTCGCCGGCAGGCCGAGCAGCAGCGCCGCCGCCGCCACGCCCTGGGCGTGGTTGCCCGAGGAATAGGCCAGGACGCCGCGGCCGCGCTGCTCGCCGGGGATCGAGGCGATGCGGTTGTAGGCGCCGCGGAACTTGAAGGAGCCGGTGCGCTGCAGCGTCTCGGGCTTGATCAGCAGGCGGCCGCCGAGGCGCTCGTTGAGCTCGGGATGCTCCAGCAGCGGCGTGACGATCGCCTTGCCCGCGAGGCGGGCGGCAGCGGCCTCGACGTCGGCGAAGCCGGGCAGCTCGTCGGAAATGCCTTCAGGCGGGCGGGGCGAACCCTTCGCGGCGATCGAGCTCGGCAAGGAAGACCTCCAGTGCGTCAAGGACTTCCGGCTCCTCCAGGCTCGGCGCATGGCCGAGCCCGGCGACCTCGAGCCGGGTCAGGCAAGTGTGCCCCTCGCCCATAGCCCGAAAGGCCTCCGCGCTCAAGAGCGGCGAGCGCGCGCCGCGCAGCGCCAGGGTCGGCACGCGCGCAAGGCCGCGCCACAGCGTCCAGAGATCGGGCAGGGGGCGCCCGCGCTTCAGCGGCTCGACGATCCGAGGGTCCCAGTCGACGTGCAGCAGGCCGTCGTCGCCGAGCCGGTAGCTGGCCTCGGCGAAGCGCCGCCAGGTTGCCTGCTCGCGAAAGCCGATGGTCTCGCCGAACAGCGCCTGGAGGTAGGCTGTCGCCGTATCGAGGTCGGCCTTTGGACGATCCTCGCCGAGGTGCTCGACCAGACGGCCGAGCGAGCCGGTCGAGACGCCGGGCCCGGCGTCGTTGAGCACCGCGCCGGCCAGCGACATCGGGTGGGCGACGGCCAGGCCCATGGCCAGGAAGCCGCCGAGCGAGGTGCCGACGACGCAGAAGCGCTCGAGGCCGGCGGCAGCCAGCAGGTGGCCCAGGTCGCGCAGGTAGACCAGGGGGTCGTAGCTGCGCCAGTCGGCCGGCCGCTCGGAGCGACCGCGGCCGCGGTAGTCGAGGGCGACGACCCGGCGCCGCCGGCCTTCGCGCTCGCCGAGCTGCAGGTAGTCGCGCGAGTTGCGCGACAGGCCCGACAGGCAGAGCAGGGGCAGCCGGCCGCGGCCGTCGTTCGGGCCGGGCCAGTCCCGGTAGAACAGCGACAGGCCGTCCTGCGCCGAGACGCGTCGCTCGATCTCTCCGGCCATCGCCCCCGTCCCCGTCCCGGCCTTCGTCTCAGAGGCCGAGCAGGGCCGGCAGCGCGTCCAGTCCCTCGATGACCGCGTCCGGGCTGTTGCCGAGCCGCTCGTCGGGCAGGCCGAAGCGGTTCATCCAGGCGACGCGGAAGCCGAAGTAGCCGGCGCCCGCGGCGTCCCAGGCGTTGGTCGAGACGAAGGCGATGCGTGCGGCCGGGACGCCGAGCCGCTCGACCGACAGCCGGTAGACCCGCGGGTCGGGCTTGAAGATGCCGACCGATTCGACCGACTGGACGTCGTCGAGCAGGTCGGCGATGCCGGCGTGCGCGACGGCGTCGCTCAGCATCGAGGGCTCGCCGTTCGACAGGATGGCCGTCCGGATTCCGCCGGCGCGCAGCCGCTCCAGGGCCGGGCGCACGTCGGGATAGGCCTCGAGCGAGCGGTAGAGCTGCAGCAGGCGCTCGCGCAGCGCGGGATCGGCGATGCCGTGCAGCGCCATCGCGTAGTCGAGCGCCTCGCCGGTGACCTGCCAGAAGTCGGCGTGGCGGCCCATCAGGCTGCGCAGCCAAGTGTACTCGAGCTGCTTCTGGCGCCAGCTCGCCGACAGCGCCTTGGCCTTGTCGCCGAGCGCCGCGGCTTCGCGGCCCGCGGCCGAATGGACGTCGAAGAGCGTGCCATAGGCGTCGCAGACGCAAGCGCCGATGTCGCTGAAGGCCGGGTCGGTCATGGCCGCGAGGCTACCGCCTGCGCCGTGGGGCGGGCAAGCCGCGCCGCGAGGACGACCTTCAATAGGTCGTGTCCGCCTCGGCGCCCTCGAGCATCCCGGTCTGGGCGCGGTTGAGGTAGTAGGCGATGGGATCGCCGCCAAGGCCCATGCGCCGGGCATAGACGACGGCACCCTCAATGACCCGCTGGACGTAGTTGCGGGTCTCGCTGAAGGGAATCGATTCGATCCAGTCGATCGGGTCGATCGAGCCGTCGCGCGGGTCGCCGTTGAGGCGCAGCCACTTGTCGACGTTGCCGGGGCCGGCGTTGTAGCTGGCCACGGCCATCGGAACGTAGCCGCCGCTGCGCGACAGCATGCGCGACATGTAGGAACGCCCGAGCCGGATGTTGTAGTCGGGATCGGCGGTCAGGAGATCGAGGCTGTAGCCCAGACCGAGCTTGCCGGCGACCTCGCGCGCGGTGCCGGGCATCAGCTGCATCAATCCGCGGGCGCCCGCCGGGCTGACCGCCCGGGTGTTGAACTCGCTCTCCTGGCGCATCAGGCCGGCCAGCAGGGCCCCCTCCAGGTCGGCCCCGAGGTCGCGAGGCGGCGGCGGGTAGAGCAGGTCGGGCAGCTCGATGCCGTCGCGCAGCGCCAGCTTCGCGGTGCGCACGACCTGCTCGCTGTGGCCGGTCGAGCGGGCCAGCTCGGCGACCAGGCGCCAGTCGGCCTCGCTGACGGCGTTGGCGCGCAGGCCCGCGAACATCCAGGGCAGGGGACCCTCGGCGCCGATCTCCGTCAGAAGGCGCACGGCGCGCGTCAGCTCGCGCTCCCCGAAGGCCGCACGCTGCGCCGCGGTCGGCTCCTGGCTCGGTGCTCCGGCGAGGCTGGGCGCGCTGCCCAGGCGATGGGCGGCAAGCTGGCCGTAGAAGGTCGTGTCGTGGATCGCGGCGAGACGGAACCAGGAGCGGGCCTGCGCCTCCTTGCCGCCGGCGCGCTCGGCCTCGCCGGCCCAGTAGGCGCCTCTGGCCAGGCTGATCGGCGCGCCCACGCCCTTGTGGAGCCGCTCGAAGTGCTCCAGGGCGGTGCGGTCCTCCTTCAGGAAGCGCAGCGCGATCCAGCCGGCGAGGAACTCGCCCTCTGCGAAGGGCAGGCCGTCGCTGGTGCCGTGGTGGGCGGCGATCCGGTAGGCCGTGCTGATCATGCCGGCGGAGAGGGCGTCGCGCGCCGCCCAGCGGCGCAGCGCCCACCAGTTCTCCGCCTCTGCGTCGGGCGGGACGGGCCGGTCGAGCAGCTCCGCGGCACCTTCCAGCAGGCCCTTGCGCAGGCGCCAGCGTGCCCGCTCGTAGACCAGCCTCGGATGGTCGCGCAGCTCGGCCGGGACGCGCTGGATCGCCGGATCGACGCCCGCGTCCTGCCGGTACAGCTTGACCGTCGCCTCGGCGAGCGCGTGGTGGCCGGCGCCGAGCAGGGCGCCGGCGCGCCGGGCCGGATCGTCGGCGCGCTTCAGCAGCATGGCGGTCAGGCGGGCCTGATGATCCTCCGCGCTCAGGGCACTGGCGAATCGCTGCAGCAGCCGGCTCTCCAGGTGGCTCGCCAGGGTCTGTTCGCGCCAGATCCGCCGGGCGACCTCGACCGCCTGGACCGCCAGGCCCTGGCGGGCCAGGGCCTCGGCGTAGCGCAGACCGCCCTCGCCGGTGAGCGGCTCCAGGCCGGCGAACCAGGCGACGACGGCGACGTCGGGCAGGTCCGCCGGCAGGGCGCGCTCGGCTTGGCGCTGCAGGTGGTCGCGGCCCGGCCAGTCGGGGTTCCTGTCGAGGAAGGCGGCGATGGCGGCAAAGTCGGCACGCCCGTCGCTGCGCAGCCAGTCCCAGCGCAGGACTTTGGCCGGCAGCGCATCGCTGGCCTGGGCGGAGAGCGCCAGCGCGGCGCCCCACTCGCCGCGCTCGGCCTTCCGGAAGGCCTCCCGGTAGAGTTGGCGGTCGCGGTCCGAGAGCGAGGCCGAGCGGGCATCGGACGACGCCATCGCCAGGCCGGCCGGGGCCAGCAGGCAAAGCAGCATCAGGATACGGAACAATGGTCGCAATCAGGCCTCCTGTCCGCGCGCCGACAGTCGAGAGAAGCCCCCCGGCGCGAGTGTAGCATCGGGCTTCCTTACACCCCAGTTAACGTGTGGCGTCGAATGTGATTCCATGGCGCTTTCCGAAAAGTCTCCAGCGTCCTGCCGCGTGGCGGACCGCACCTCGGGAACCGCGGCGGGCAAGCGCTTGCCCGCCGGCCCCGGCCGGCGCTATGGTCCGGCCCCCGCGGGAAATCCTTCTGCGAATTCCTTCACGAAGTCGGCCGCCCGCCGCGGGGCGGCCCGGAGAGAACCATGGCCGGCCCCCTGTTCACCGGATCGATTACCGCCCTGATCACCCCGTTCCGCGACGGCGCCGTCGACGAGAAGGCCTTCCAGGACTTCGTCAAGTGGCAGATCGAGGAAGGCACGGACGGCCTGGTCCCGGTCGGCACCACCGGCGAGTCGCCGACCCTGAGCCATGCGGAACACAAGCGGGTCGTCGAGCTGTGCGTCGAGGCGGCGGAAGGACGGGTCCCGGTGATCGCCGGCACCGGCTCGAACTCGACCGCCGAAGCCATCGACTTCACGCGCCACGCCGAGCAGGCCGGCGCCGACGCCGCCCTGTCCGTCTGCCCCTACTACAACAAGCCGAACCAGGAGGGGCTCTACCAGCACTTCAAGGCGATCCACGACGCCAGCGAGTTGCCGATCCTGATCTACAACATTCCCGGCCGCTCGATCGTCGACATGTCGGTCGAGACGATGGCGCGGCTTGCCGAGCTGCCGCGCATCGTCGGGGTCAAGGACGCGACGGTCGACCTGGTGCGGCCCTATCGTACCCGCGCCGCCTGCGGCGCCGACTTCTGTCAGCTTTCGGGGGAGGATGCCACCGTGGTGCCCTACCTCGCCCAGGGCGGCCATGGCTGTATCTCGGTGACCGCCAACGTCGCCCCCAAGCTGTGCGGCGACCTGCACGACGCTTGGCGCGCAGGCGACCTCGACACGGTGCACCGGATCAACGACCGGCTGATGCCGCTGCATCTCGCCCTCTTCGCCGAGCCGAGCCCCCAGGCCACCAAGTACGCCCTCTCGCAGCTCGGCCGCTGCGCCAACGAGCTGCGCCTGCCGCTGATCCCGGTGGCGCCGCGGACCGAAGCCCTGGTTCGCGACGCCATGGTCCATGCCGGCTTGGTCAACTAGCCTGGATTTCTCATACTGGAAGGGGTCGTCACGTGGGTTATCGTTGGACAGGCAAGGAGAAGCGCGCAGCGCGATGCGGCGCATCGGGCAAGCGCTTCGACGCGGCCTGTGCGGCGATAACCTACGCCCTTCGGGTCGCTCCTGGCGGGCTCGCCCGCGGCGTCGAAGTCCTCGAGCGTAGCTTCGGCTACGCTCTTCGGGCTTCTCCTGGCGGATCGAACCCACCAGGAGCGATGACGACCCCTTCCAGTATGAGAAATCCAGGCTAGGCGCCAGGCGCCGGAACGAAGAGTGCCATGCCTCCGCGCAAGACGGTCGCCCAGAACCGCAAGGCGACCCACGACTACTTCATCGAGGAGCACGTCGAGGCCGGCTTGATGCTGATGGGCTCCGAGGTCAAGTCGCTGCGCAGCGGCAAGGCCTCGATCAACGAGGCCTACGCCGGCGCCTCGGGCGGCGAGCTCTGGCTGATCAACGCCCACATCACCGAGTACGCCCCGGCCAACCGCTTCGGCCACGACCCCAAGCGGGCGCGCAAGCTGCTGCTCCACAAGCGCGAGCGCAACCGCCTGCTCGGCCAGGTCAAGCGCGAGGGCTACACCCTGATCCCGCTGTCGATCTACTTCAACGAGCGCGGCATCGCCAAGCTCGACCTCGGCCTCGCCAAGGGCAAGCAGAAGGCCGACAAGCGGGAATCGGCCAAGCAGCGGGATTGGCAGCGCCAGAAGGCCCGGCTGATGCGCGAGAAGGGCTGAGCTCAGCCGAGCGTCGGTAGCAGGGCCTCGAAGACGCTCTCGAACATCGCCGTCGTCAGCCGCCGGGTGTTCGTGTTGTAGCGCGAGCAGTGGTAGCTGTCGGCGAGCAGCAGTCCGTCCGGCAGCGCGTGGCGGGCGCCGTGGCCGAAGCGGCAGTGCGACTTCCGGAGGCCGAGCGCGGCCAGGGTGCTGCCGTGGGCGAGCGAGCCGAGCGCCAGGATCGCCCGCAGGTTCGGCATGGCCGCGATCTCCTCGACCAGGAAGGGGCGGCAGATGCGCTCTTCCTCGGGCGTCGGCTTGTTCTGCGGCGGTACGCAGCGCACGGCGTTGGTGATGCGCGCGCGCGTCATCCGCAGGCCGTCGGCGGGGTCGGCGCCGTAGTCGCCCTCGGCGAGGCCGAAGCGCAGCAGGGTCGGATAGAGCAGGTCGCCGGCATAGTCGCCGGTAAAGGGCCGTGCGGTGCGGTTGGCGCCCTTCAGGCCGGGTGCCAGGCCGACGATCAGCAGCGGCGCCTCGAGCGGCCCGAAGGCGGGCACCGGCGCGTTGTGGAAGGCGGGGTAGGCGATCCGGTTGGCACCCCGGAAGGCGGCGAGCCGCGGACAGAGCGGGCAGTCGCTCGGCGGCCGGCCGACTCCGTCCCCTTCTGCGCCGGCTGCCGCGAGCTCAGCCACGGTTCAGCCTTCCTCGTTGGCGTACTCTTCCTCGTCGGCCTCCTGACGGCCGGCCTGGTTGCCCGCCGCGGTGCCCTGCTGGCGCTGCACGGCGCGCGGGTGGTCGGGCGGCAGGCGGCGCTGGATGCGATCCTGCAGCTCGACCAGGTCGATGAAATTGTCGGCCTGGCGGCGCAGGTCGTCGGCGATCAGCGGGGGCTGGGCGCGGATCGAGGAGACCACCGTGACGCGCACGCCCTTCTGCTGGACCGCCTCGACAAGGCGGCGGAAGTCACCGTCGCCGCTGAACAGCACCGCGTGGTCCAGCCGGTCCGCCATCTGCAGCATGTCGACCGCCAGCTCGATGTCCATGTCGCCCTTGATCCGGCGGCGCCCCTGGCTGTCGGCGTACTCCTTCGCCGGCTTGGTGACCATCGAGTAGCCGTTGTAGTCCAGCCAGTCGATCAGCGGCCGGATCGGCGAGTACTCCTGGTCCTCGATCAGCGCGGTATAGTAAAACGCGCGGACCAGCCGGCACTCCTTGGCAAAAAGGTCGTAGAGGCGGCGATAGTCGATGTCGAAACCGAGCGTCCGGGAGGTCGCGTAAAGATTCGCGCCGTCGATGAACAGCGCAATGCGCTCCTCGGGATAGAAATTCATCGTGTCACCTTTCTTGCCGGCTGCCGACGTCAGGCGGCTTCGTGGCAATGCGGAAGGGGGGTGAGATCGGCAAGGGATAATGACGGGGTCTCTCGATGGGCCTAGAACTGGCACCAACGTTCGGATTCTGCAAGGTTGTGCGAAGGGCCGGCCGGTGACCTCGATCTACGTTGCGCTCGGCGCGAATCTGCCCCACCCGACGCTCGGCGAGCCCCGGGCCGTGCTGGAGGCGGCGCTCGAGGCGCTGGCCGCGCGGGGCGTCGCGGTGCGTCGGCGTTCGCGCTGGTACCGCTCGGCGCCGGTGCCGGCCTCGGACCAGCCCTGGTTCGTCAACGGCGTCGCCGAGGTCGAGAGCGCGCTGCCGCCCGGCGAGCTGCTGAGCCTCCTGCACGGGATCGAGGAGGACTTCGGGCGGGTCCGCTCGCTGCCCAACGCGCCGCGGGTGCTCGACCTCGACCTGCTCGACTGGAACGGCGCCCTCTCGCCCACCGGCGCCTGGCCGGTGCTGCCGCATCCGCGCCTGCAGGAGCGCGCCTTCGTGCTGCTGCCGCTGCAGGATCTGGCGCCGGGCTGGCGTCACCCGGCCAGCGGAGCCGACGTGGCCGCACTCGTCGCCGGCCTGCCGCCGGAGCAGCGGGCCGAGCCGCTGGAGCGGGCGCCCCCAAGGCCTTCGTGACCCTACCTGTGCCTCGCCGTCCTTGATCCCGGGCGGCCGAGGCCCTATAAGAAGCCGAGCCGGCCGCCTTCGCGCCGGCTTTCAGTGTTTGATCATCAGCAGGTGAGCCATGGCCCGCGTTACCGTCGAAGATTGCGTCATCAAGGTTCCGAACCGCTTCGAGCTGGTGATGAGCGCCGCACAGCGGGCGCGCGAGATTTCGGCGGGCGCCTCGCTCACCATCGACCGCGATCGCGACAAGAACCCCGTCGTCGCGCTGCGCGAGATCGCCGAATCGACCGTCGACGTCGATCACCTGCAGGCCTCGCTGGTCTCCGGCCTGCAGAAGCAGGTCGAGATCGACGAGCCGGAGGAGGAGGAGCTCACCGAGCTCGACCTCTCCGCCGAGCTGACCATGCCTGGCAGCGACTCCTCGAAGCGCGAGGCCGAGGAGGCCGGCGACGAGGAAGCTTGAGCGCCTGAACCGAAGCCTCGACCCGGGGCGCCATGCCCTCGGGCGGCGGCCGCCGCCCTTTTGCCGCACCGGCGCTTTTCCGCCGGGCGGGCCGTGGCGCAGACCTCCTTCAGTGCCTATAGTAACTCCTTCCGGTAACTCTCACGCGGGAAGGGGTCGTTCTTGCCGGCCGTAATGCGCCAGTACGAGCTTGTCGAGCGGGTTCGCGCCTACGATCCCGTGGCCGACGAGGACCGTCTGAACCGCGCCTACGTGTACGCGCTCAAGGCACACGGCAGCCAGACCCGCGACAACGGCGATCCCTACTTCTCGCATCCGGTCGAGGTCGCCGGCATCCTGACCGAGCTGAAGCTCGACAGCGCCTCGATCTGCACGGCGTTGCTGCACGACGTCGTCGAGGACACCAGGGGCACGCTCGCCGAGATCGAACGGCTGTTCGGGCCGGAGATCGCCCGGCTGGTCGATGGCGTGACCAAGCTCAATCGGATCGAGCTGCAGTCGGAGCACACCAAGGCGGCGGAGAATTTCCGCAAGCTGGTGCTGGCGATGTCCGAGGACATCCGCGTGCTGCTGGTCAAGCTCGCCGACCGCCTGCACAACATGCGCACGCTGCACTTCATCAAGTCGGACGAGCGGCGCCGGCGCATCGCCCGCGAGACCATGGACATCTACGCGCCGCTCGCCGAGCGCCTCGGCCTGCAGCGCTTCAAGGACGAGCTCGAGGACCTGGCCTTCGCCGAGCTCAGCGGCGAGGCGCGCAACTCGATCCTGCAGCGTATGCAGTTCCTGCAGGAGCGCGGCGGCCACCTGACCGAGCGCATCATGGATCGGCTCAACCGCGATCTCATGGGCGAGGAGATCGAGGCCTGGGTCTCGGGGCGGGTCAAGACCTCCTATTCGATCTGGCGCAAGATGCAGAAGCGCAACGTCGGCTTCGAGCAGCTCGCCGACATCATGGCCTTCCGGGTGGTGGTCAAGGACGTCGGCGACTGCTACCGCGCGCTCGGTTGCCTGCACAGCCGCTATCCGACGGTGCCGGGGCGCTTCAAGGACTACCTCTCGACGCCCAAGCCGAACGGCTACCGCTCCCTGCACACCGGCCTGATCGGTCCGGAGCAGCAGCGCATCGAGGCTCAGATCCGAACGTCCGAGATGCACGAGTACGCCGAGTACGGTGTGGCCGCGCACTGGAAGTACAAGCAGGACGGCTCGGGCGAGGCGGTCTACCAGGTCGAGGGCCGCAAGTTCCGCTGGATCCGCGAACTGCTCGACATCCTGGAGCATGCCTCGAACCCCGAGGAGTTCCTCGAGCACACGAAGCTCGAGATGTACCAGGACCAGGTGTTCTGCTTCACGCCGAAGGGCGATCTGATCGCGCTGCCGCGCGGCGCGACGCCGGTGGACTTCGCCTATGCGGTCCACTCGGAGGTCGGGCACAGCTGCGTCGGGGCCCGCGTCAACGGCCGCATGATGCCGCTGCGCACTTCGCTGCAGAACGGCGACCAGGTCGAGATCGTCACCTCAAAGGCCCAGCATCCCTCGCCCGACTGGGAGAACTTCGTCCAGTCCGGCAAGGCCAAGGCGGCGATCCGACGCTACGTCCGCCAGGAGCAGCGCGACCAGTTCGCCGCGCTCGGCAAGGAGATGCTGGACCGGCAGTTCCGCGTCGAGGGCTACGAGCTGACCGAGAAGGGCTTGAGCGGCATCCTCAAGAAGCTCAAGCAGGACAGCGTCCAGGATCTCCAGGTCGCCGTCGGCCAGGGCAACCTGAGCGCCCGCGAGGTTCTCGTCGCGGTCTATCCCGCGGCCAAGGAAACCAAGCCGGGCAAGATCGTGCCCTTGGCCCGGGCGCGCCGCAGCAAGCGCAAGGACGGCGCGCTGCCGCTCAAGGGGCTGATCCCGGGCATGGCCGTCCACTTCGCCGCCTGCTGTCATCCGCTGCCCGGCGACCGGGTCGTCGGCATCGTCACCACCGGCAAGGGCGTCACCGTCCACACTATCGACTGCGATACGCTGGCGCAGTTCCATGACCAGCCGGAGCGCTGGGTGGATCTCTCCTGGTCCGCCGACGCCGGCGACGAGCCCTTCCTCGGCCGCCTGCACCTCGTGGTCTCGAACGAGCCCGGCAGCTTGGGCGCGCTGACCACGGTGATCGGCAAGCACGAGGCCAACATCTCGAACCTCAAGATCACCAACCGCTCGCTCGATTTCTTCGAGATGCTGATCGATCTGGAGGTCGGGGACGTCAAGCATCTGACCCACGTGATCGCCGCCCTGCGCGCGACGCCGACCATCTCGTCGGTCGAGCGGGCCAGGAGCTAGCAGAATCCCAGAGGATGCTGTTCAGACGGGCCAACCCTCTTCCGCGGTACAGGCGTCTGGCCGGTCTGGTCTGGCCGAGCGCCGGCTTCCGGCGCACCGCCCGCTACGTGGCTCATCGTCTGGCCCGCCTGCCAGGCACGCCGCACCGCGTCGCCGCCGGCTTCGCCTCGGGTGCTGCGATCTCCTTCACGCCGCTGGTCGGCTTCCACTTCGTGGGGGGCGCGCTGGCTGCACTGCTGCTGCGCGGCAACCTGCTGGCCTCGGCGATCGGCACCGCGGTCGGCAATCCCTGGACCTTCCCCTTCATCTGGGCCTGGACCTACAGCTTCGGCCGCTGGATCCTGGGTCACACCCGCGGCCGGGAGACCCTGCCGGCCGGCCTGTCGATCACCCATATCTTCGACAATTTCTGGAGCGTCTTCCTGCCGATGCTGGTCGGTGGCATTCCGACCGCACTGGTCGTCTGGTTCCTCGTCTACTTTCCCGTCCGCCGCCTCGTCGCGGGCTATCAGGCGGCCCGCCGGCGCCGCCTCGCCAAGCGCGCCCGGCGTCTTGCGAGATCCTCGCCGGGCGCGGATCCGGTCGCCCCGAGGGAGAGCGGAAAGTGACGCCGCCGCTCGCCCGGGGCCCCGCGCGCGACCTTCGCCTCGGCGTCAACATCGACCACGTGGCGACGATCCGCAACGCGCGCGGCGGGGGTCATCCCGACCCACTGCGCGCCGCCCGCCTGGCGGCCTCGGCGGGCGCCGACGGCATCACAGCGCACCTGCGCGAGGACCGCCGGCACATGACCGACCGCGACATCGAGCGCCTGGTCGGGGAGATCGAGCTGCCGCTCAACCTGGAGATGGCGGCGACGGCGGAGATGCTGGCGATCGCCCTGCGCCACCGGCCCCATGCTGTCTGCCTGGTGCCGGAGAAGCGCAGCGAGGTCACCACGGAGGGCGGCCTCGACGCGGCCGGAGGCCGTCTTCTGCTTGAGCCCTTCGTCGCCGAGCTGTCGGCCGCCGGCATCCGGGTCTCGCTGTTCATCGATCCCGCGCCCGACCAGCTCGAAGCGGCCGCGCGGCTCGGTGCGCCGGTCGTCGAGCTGCACACGGGCGCCTACTGCGAGGCCTGGCTGGAGCAGGCCGGAACCCGGGCGGCCGAGCGCGAGCTGGAGCGGCTGCGGGTTGCCGCGGCCGAGGCCGAGGCGCTGGGCCTGGAGTGCCACGCCGGTCACGGCCTGACCTTCGAGACGGTGCCGCCTATCGCCGCCATCGCGACCCTGGTCGAGCTCAATATCGGCCACTTCCTGATCGGCGAGGCGATCTTCGGCGGCCTCGAGCCGACGATCCGCCGGATGCGGGCGGTCATGGAGGCGGCGCGGGCCGCGCCCCAGGCGGCCGGGGGCGGCGGGGACCTGACCCGGCGATGATCCTTGGTCTCGGCAACGATCTCTGCGACATCCGGCGCATCGAGGAGAGCCTTGCGCGCTTCGGCGACCGCTTCACCGCGCGCGTCTTCACCGAAGTCGAGCGCGCGACCTGCGAGCGCCGGGCCCAGCGGGCCGCCAGCTATGCACGCCGCTTCGCCGCCAAGGAGGCCTGCGCCAAGGCGCTCGGGAGTGGCGTGCCGAAGGCGGGGGTGCACTGGCTGCACCTCGGCGTCGTCAACCTGCCCTCCGGGCGTCCGGGCTTCGCGCTGACCGGCGGCGCGGCGCGGCGCCTGGCCGAGATCACGCCGCCGGGCATGACGGCCTGCATCCACCTGTCGATCACCGACGATTATCCGCTGGCACAGGCGGTGGTCCTGATCTCTGCGGTTCCTTCCCAGGCGCAATGACGCTATATCCCCGGCGCGATGCGGCTACCCGGCCCGAGCCGGCGGGGGCGGGGTCGCCTGTGCGGCCGGTTGTGGAAACGAGGCGATGAACGAAGAGAAGAGCGGGGGCTCCTTCGGCGAGACGGTCAGGACGGTGGTCTACGCCGTGTTGATCGCGCTGGTGCTGCGCACCTTCGCCTACGAGCCCTTCTCGATCCCCTCCGGATCGATGCTGCCGACCCTGAAGATCGGCGACTACCTATTCGTCTCGAAGTTCTCCTACGGCTACAGCCATCACTCGCTGCCCTGGGGCTGGCCGCCCTTCAAGGGCCGCGTGCTGTCCTCGGACCAGCCGGTCGAGCGTGGCGACGTCGCGGTCTTCGTGCTGCCGAGCGACGGCACCACCGACTACATCAAGCGCATCGTCGGGCTGCCGGGCGACACGGTCCAGGTCCGCGAGGGCCGGCTCTACCTGAACGGCGAGCTGGTCGAGCGCGCGCTGCTCGAGCCGAACCTGCGGACCAGCGCCTCGGGCTTCGCCCAGACCGTGACCGCCTACGAGGAAGTGCTGCCGAACGGCGTGCGCCACACGATCTGGGAACGCAGCGACCGCGAGATCTACGACAACACGCCGGTCTTCACGGTGCCGGACGAGCATTACTTCGCCATGGGCGACAACCGCGACAACAGCCAGGACAGCCGGACCCGCCAGGTCGGCTTCATTCCGAAGGAGAACCTGATCGGCCGCGCAGACATGCTGTTCTTCTCGGTCGATGGCAGCGCCCGCTTCTGGGAAGTCTGGAAGTGGCCGACGGCGGTGCGCTGGGGTCGCCTGTTCAATGGGATCGACTAGCAGCGCCCCGCGCCGCCTGCCGCCGCCGTT
Organism: Tistlia sp.; assembly: GCF_040905785.1. Taxonomy (NCBI): domain Bacteria; kingdom Pseudomonadati; phylum Pseudomonadota; class Alphaproteobacteria; order Rhodospirillales; family Rhodovibrionaceae; genus Tistlia; species Tistlia sp. The sequence continues at coordinate 54,941 of NZ_JBBDQW010000038.1, read as the reverse complement.
GGCGGCCCTGGCCGAGCGCCTGGGCCACAGCTTCGCCGATCCCGAGTTGCTGATCGAGGCCCTGACCCATTCCAGCCGCGCCGGCGGGCGCTCGTACGAGCGCCTCGAGTTCCTTGGCGACCGCGTCCTCGGCCTGCTGATCGCCGAGCGCCTGCTGGTGCACTTCCCGGAGGAGGCCGAGGGTCCGCTGGCCAAGCGCCTCGCGATGCTGGTCTGCAGCGACACTCTGGCCAACATCGCCCGCTCGCTCGAGCTCGGGCCGCTGATCAAGGTATCGCCCGGCGAGGCCGAGGCCGGCGGGCAGAAGAACCCTGCGATCCTGTCCGACGTCTGCGAGGCGGTCCTCGGCGCGCTCTACCTCGACGGCGGGCTGGAGGCGGTGCGCCGCGCCCTGCTGCCGCTAGCCGATCCGCTGATCGCGGCCGCGACCGAGCCGCCGCAGGACAACAAGACCCGGCTTCAGGAATGGGCCCAGGGCCGGGGACTGCCGCTGCCGCGCTACCTGGGGGTCGCCCGCTCGGGGCCGGACCACGAGCCGCGCTTCACCGTGGCGGTCGAGGTCGAGGGGCTGGCGCCGGCCCAGGGCGAAGGGCGCTCGAAGCGGATCGCCGAGCAGGAGGCGGCGGGCCTGCTGCTGGACCGCGTCGCGGGAGACAAGCCATGATCGACGAGCCGGACGTTCCGCGCGAGCCCGGGAAGGAATCCCGGCCCGGCGGGCCCGACAGCCGCTGCGCGGTCGTCGCCCTGGTCGGCGCGCCGAACGCCGGCAAGTCGACGCTGCTGAACCGCGCGGTCGGCGCCAAGGTCTCGATCGTAACCCACAAGGTGCAGACCACGCGCACGCGGGTGCGCGGCATCGCCATCGCCGGCCAGGCGCAGCTGATCTTCGTCGACACGCCCGGCATCTTCAGCGGCGCCAAGCGCCGCCTGGAGCGCGCCATGGTCGGCGCGGCCTGGCACGGCGTCGAGGACGCGGACCTGGTGGTGCTGCTGCACGACGCCCAGAAGCCGACGATCGACTCCGAGATGCGCGCGATTCTCGCGGGCCTCGCCCAGCGCGGCGGGCGCCTGGTGCTGGCGCTCAACAAGATCGACGCGATCCGGCGGGAAAGCCTGCTGGCGCTCGCCGCCCAGTTCGAGCAGGCGGCCGTCTTCGAACGCATCTTCATGATCTCGGCGCTCGACGGCGACGGCGTCGACGACCTCGTCGCCTGGCTGGCCGCGCAGGCGCCGGCGGGCCCCTGGCTCTATCCCGAGGACCAGCTCTCCGACCTGCCGCAGCGCCTGCTCGCCGCCGAGGTCGTGCGCGAGAAGCTGTTCCTGGCGCTGCACCAGGAGCTGCCCTATTCGCTGACCGTCGAGACCGACAGCTGGGAAGCCTTCAAGGACGGCTCGGTCAAGATCCAGATGACGGTCTACGTCCAGCGCGAGCATCAGAAGCGCATCGCCGTCGGCCACGGCGGGCGGACCATCCGCATGGTCCGCGAGCAGGCCCAGCGCGAGCTCGAGGAGACGCTGGAGACCCGCGTCCACCTGTTCCTCTACGTCAAGGTGCGCGAGCGCTGGATCGACGACCCGGCGCGCTACCGCGACTGGGGCCTCGACTTCGAGGGGTAGGCAAGGGCGAGGGGGCCGCGCCGCCGGTCCTGCGGGCGCCGATCAGTCGGCGCCGTCCTTGCGGTAGAGCTGCAGCCGGGAAGCGACGTTCCACAGGTGACGCTCGGCGGCCTCGCGGGCGGCGGCGGCATCGCGCTCGGCGAGCGCGCGGTAGATCGCCTCGTGCTCCTGCTGGACCGCGTAGGGCAGGCCTTCGAAGCGGGCCGTATGGGTGCGCGCCACGCGGATCAGGTTGCGGACGCGGCTTTCCAGGAACCCGATGAAGGTGGTGAAGAAGGGATTGCCGCCGGCCTCGACGATGCGGCGGTGGAAGTCGAGGTCCTCGTCGACGCCCCCGAGGCCTTGGTCGATGGCGGTGGCCATGGCGTCCAGGGCCCGCTTGATGCCCTGCAGCTGTTCGTTCGAGCGCCGCTCGGCGGCCAGCGCGGTGGCGGCGACTTCGACCGTGACCAGCAGCTCGAGGATGTGCCCGAGCTCCTGCTGGTCGCCGATATCCGGATCGTCGATGCGGAACGACGTGCCCTTGCCGGAGCCCTTCACGAAGACCCCGCGGCCCTGGAAGGACTCGACGACGCCGTCGTAGCGCAGGCGCGAGATCGCTTCCCGCACGACCGGGCGGCTGACCCCGAAGCGGTGCGACAGCTGCTGCTCGCTCGGCAGGCGGTCGCCGGGCTTCAACGCGTCGCGCTGGATCTCGTCACGCAGGCGCCTGGCGATCTCGTCCGGCAGGCTGGGTGGCCGCGCCAGCCTGCTTGTCCCGCTGCCCTTCGATTGCACTGAAGGCGGTTGCCTGGAGCCGTCGATGGCCAGGTCGCCGGCCACGGCCCGCGCCGAAGGGTTGACCTGGTGCTCGAACCTAACTGGCAACGTAGAGGCCTCCATTGACGTGCAGGGTTTCGGCCGTGACGAAGCCGGCCCAATCGCTGCAGAGAAAGGCCACCGTGCGCGCCACTTCCTCGACGGTGCCCAGGCGCTTGAGGGGTGTCGCCTCGATCAGCGCGTCGCCCTTGGCGGCCAGCAGGGGCTTGATCAGCGGCGTGTCGATCAGCCCAGGCGAGACGCAATTGACCCGGATTCGCGGTGCCAGTTCAAGCGCCAGCGAACGGGAGAAGCTGAGCACCGCGCCCTTGGCGGCCGAGTAGTGTGCGTGCTGGTAGCTGCCGCGGTGGCCGGCCATCGAGGCGATGTTGACGATCGCGCCGCCGTCGCGCAGCAGCGGCGCGACCGCGCGGCAGGTGAAGAAGACGCCGTCGAGATTGATCCCGATCGTCTCGCGCCACTGCTCGTCGCTCATCGAGTCGACCAGCTGGTCGCGATAGAGCCCCGCCCCCGTGACCAGGAAGTCGGCCTTGCCGAAGCGCTCCCGGCAGGTCTCGGCGAGCGCTTCCGCCTGCTCCGATGAGCGGGCGTCCTGGCGCAGGGTGGCGATACGTCCTCCCGTCGGATCCAGATCCGCGGCAAAGCCGGCAAGACCCTCGGCGTCGAGGTCGCTGAGCAGCAGGTCGGCGCCCAGCTCGAAGAAGGTTCGCGCGATCGCCCGGGTGATGGCGCCGTTGGCGCCGGTGAGCAGCAGCACCTTGCCGTGGAAATCGATCATCGAAGGCTCCGCCCGGTCGTCGTTCTCGAGGCGGCGCCATCGCGAGGCGCCGGCCGCCACTTTCGGGGTCATCCTAGGCGGAAGAACTTGTCAGGCAACCTGATAATTTGGCAACATCCGCTCGACACTATGAGCCGGCGCGCAAGCCGGCCGTCAGGGGAGGAGCGCGGCGCCGATGATCACCGGCCGGACGCTGGTCTACGGAATCCTTGCCGATCCGATCGCCCAGGTGCGTACTCCGGCGGTCATGAACCGCCTGTTCGCCGAGCAGGGGATCGACGCCGTGGTGGTGCCCTTCCACCTGGCGGCAACGGACCTTGGCGCCGCCTGGCCGGCCTTCTCCCGGCTGCGCAGCCTCGGCGGCCTGATCGTGACGGTCCCCCACAAGGCGGCGGTAACGGCGCTCTGCGACGAGGTCGGGACGGCGGCCCGCCTCGTCGGCGCCGCCAATGCGGTCCGGCGGGAAGCCGACGGCCGCCTGCGCTGCGAGATGTTCGACGGCCGGGGCTTCGTCGGCGGCCTGGCAGCCCAGGGCATCGGGCCGGCGGGCAAGCGCGTGCTGCTGCTCGGTGCCGGCGGTGCCGCGGCCGCCATCGCCTTCGCCCTGGCCGAGGCGGGCTGCGCCCGCGTGACGATCGCCAACCGCACCGCCGCGAAGGCCGAAGACCTGGCGGCGCGCGTCCGCCATGCCTTTCCCGACTGCGATGCCGGCGTCGGTCCGGCGGAGCCGGACGGTCACGAGCTGGTCGTCAACGGCACCTCGCTCGGCCTGCGGCCCGAGGACCCGTTGCCGCTCGACGCCGAGCTGCTGCGGCCGGGCATGACCGTCGCCGAAGTCGTTATGGTCCCGGAGCGCACGGCGCTCCTCGATGCGGCCGAGCGGCGCGGCTGCCGGGTTCATCTCGGCCATCACATGCTCGACGCCCAGGTCCGGCTGCTCGCCGACTTCCTCGTTCCTGCCTCGACCGCCGATCCGGCGGGGGCTGCCCGGACTCGCCAGCCATGACCGGGCGGACACGACCCGGGACCCCCCTCCAGGGGGTGTTCCGGCAGCGCAAGCAAACGAACAAGCCACTAGGGAGGACATCCAATGGCAAGCCGACATTTCGCATTCACCCTCGGCCTGGTCACGGCAGCCGGCCTGGCCACCGGCGCCGCGCAGGCGGAGCCGCTCAGGATCGGCATCATCGAATCGCTGTCCGGCTCCCAGACCTCGACGGGCCGGCTGTTCGCCGCGGCGGCCCAGTACGTCGTCGACGACATCAACCAGAACGGCGGCTTCAACGGCGAGCCGATCGAGGTGATCGAATACGACAACGCCGGCGGCTCGACCGGCGCGGCCGACAAGTTCAAGCAGGCGGTGGCCGACGGCGTCCACGTCGTCCTGCAGGGCGCCTCCTCCGCCATCGCCGGCCAGGTCACGGAGGACGTGCGCAAGCACAACCTCCGCAATCCCGGCGAGGAAGTGCTGTTCCTCAACCTGGGCGCCGAGGCGCTCGAGCTGACCGGCGACAAGTGCCACTTCTACCACTTCCGCTTCACGACGACGGCGCCGATGCGCGTCAACGCCCTGGTCGAGGCGATGAAGGAGGCGGGCGAGCTCGGCACGCGCGTCTACTCGATCAACCAGAACTACTCCTGGGGCCGCGACATGGAGGACGCCATCAAGGCGGCCGCCGACAGCGGTGGCTACGAGGTCGTCGAGACGGTTCTGCACGAGGTCAACAAGGTCCAGGACTTCTCGCCCTTCGTCGCCAAGATCAAGGACGCCAACCCCGACACGGTGATCACCGGCAACTGGTCGAACGACCTGCTGCTGCTGATGAAGGCCGCCGGTGACGCGGGGCTGAAGGTGCGCTTCGCCACGACCTTCCTGGACCAGGTCGGCAACATCGCCAACGCCGGCGACACCGCGGTCGGCCACTACCTGGCCCACCCCTACAACATGGCGGCCGACGACACGGACTTCCCGAGCGACTACCAGGCCAAGACCGGCCACCTGCCGGTCTACATCGAGCCGCAGACGGTGCACGCCATCCGCATGCTGCGCGAGGCCCTGGAAGAGGTCGACTTCGGCGGCGGCGAGATCGACGTCAGCCGGATCGCCCTGGCGCTGGAGGACGCCTCGATCGAGACCCCGGTGGGGCCGATCACCGTGCGCAGCGAGGACCACCAGGCGGTGCTGCCGGTCGTCGTCTCCAAGGTCGTCGACGACCCCAAGCACCCGGCCGACGACACCGACCTCGGCTTCGCCGTCGTAAAGGTCAACCCGGGGGCGGACGTCATCTACCCGGTCCAGGACTCCTGCGAGATGGTCCGCCCGTCCTGACGCGTCGGCGGGGCCTGCGTCCCGCCTCCCGAGCGACGCCCCTCGCCCGCCTCGCGGCGCGGGCGAGGGGCGACTCGCCAGTTTCTTGACCCCAGTCCTTTCGATCAGCGCTCCCTGAGACGGACCCTCCACGGTCCCGGACAGCAAAGAGGCCTCCGCCGGCATGGAATTCCTGGTCATCTCGACGCTGAACGGCGTGATCTACGGCCTGCTGCTCTTCATGGTGTCGTCGGGCCTGACCCTGATCTTCGGCATGATGGGGGTGCTGAACTTCGCCCATGCCAGCTTCTACATGCTGGGCGCCTACATCGCCTATACGATCACCGGCCTGGTCGACTTCTGGGTCGGCCTTCTGTTGGCGCCGATCCTGGTCGGGCTGCTCGGCGTGCTGGTCGAGCGCTACCTGCTGCGCCGGGTCCACGCCTTCGGGCACGCCCACGAGCTGCTGCTGACCTTCGGCCTCGCCTTCATCTTCGAGGAACTGGTCAAGCTGTTCTACGGCGACTTCCCGGTGAACTACGCCATGCCGGACTACCTGCGCTTCCCGGCCTTCACGATCTTCGGCACCGACTATCCCTTCTACCGGCTGTTCATCGGCCTGGTCGCGATCGCCATGTTCGTCGCGCTCTACCTGCTGCTGTCGCGCACGCGGGTCGGCCTGGTAGTCCGGGCCGCCGAGCGCCGGCCGGTGATGGCCGAGGCGCTCGGCCACAACGTGCCCCTGGTCTTCATGGGCGTCTTCGGCACCGGCGCCGCCTTCGCCGGCCTGGGCGGCGCGGTGGCCGGGGCCTTCTTCCCGACCAACCCGAACATGGCGCTGGAGCTCGGTGTCATCGTCTTCGTCGTGGTCGTGGTCGGCGGCCTGGGCTCGCTGTCGGGCTCGCTGCTCGCCTCCCTGCTGATCGGCCTGTTCAGCTCCTTCGCCGTCGGGCTCGACTGGTCGCTGGCCGGCGCCGTGGCGATGGTCGGCCTCGGCGACTGGGCGCGCGAGCTCGGCGGCCTCTTCACCCTCACCGTGTCCTCGATCTCCGGCACGGTGCCCTTCCTGCTCATGCTCATCGTGCTGCTGGTCCGCCCGGCCGGCCTGATGGGCGAGCGCAGCTGAGGAGAGGGACATGCTCGCCCGCATCCTCGCCATCGCCCTGCTGCTCCTCGTCCTGGTGGCGGTGCCGCCCTTCATCGGCATCGGCTGGCAGAACGCCATGGTGAACATGCTGATCGCCTCGCTCTTCGCGGTCGCCTTCAACCTGCTGATCGGCCAGGCCGGCCTGCTGTCCTTCGGCCACGCCGCCTTCTTCGGCGTCGGCGCCTTCGCGACCCTGCACCTTATGCTGGCGGTCGAGGAGGGCGCGCTGCCGCTGCCGACACCGCTGCTGCCGCTCGCCGGAGCCGCGGCGGGCTGCCTGGTCGGCGCGGTCGCCGGCTACTTCGCGACGATACGCTCGGGCGTCTACTTCGCTCTGGTCACCCTGGCCATCGCCGAGCTGCTGCACTCGCTGGCGCCGCACTGGGAGGGGCTGTTCGGCGGCGAGGCGGGGCTGTCCTCGATGCGCCTGCCCTGGGCCGGCCTGGCTTTCGGCACGTCGCTCGAGGTCTACTACCTGGCGCTCGCCTGGACGTCGCTGTCGATCGGACTGCTCTGGGCCTACACGCGCACGCCCTTCGGGCGTCTGACCCTGGCGCTGAGGGACAACGAGCAGCGCGTGCGCTTCATGGGCTACAACACCCACGCCACCAAGGTCATCATCTTCGCGATCTCGGCGATGTTCTCCGGCGTCGCCGGCGCGCTGCTCGCCCTCTCGAACGAGACCGCCAACTATTCGCTCTTCGCGACCCACGTTTCGGCGCAGGTCGTGCTGCACACCTTCGTCGGCGGTGCCACGGTGTTCTTCGGTCCGATCATCGGCGCCAGCATCTTCACCCTCTTCGCCTTCTTCGTCTCGGACGCCACCCGCTCCTGGCTGCTCTACCAGGGACTGATCTTCGTGCTGGTGATGCTCTACGCCCCGCACGGCATCGGCGGCCTGCTCGCCCTGCATCTGCGGCATTGGTCGCGCCTGCGTTTGCGCGAGCTGCTACCGGGTTACCTGCTGGCGGCCGCCTCGGGCCTCGGCCTGGCCGGCGCCGTGATCTTCCTGGTCGAGATCTCCGCCGTGCTGTTCTCCCCGGGCTACCAGGCCCAGCGCCGGCAGCTCGAAACGGGCTATCCGCCGATCCAGCTGTTCGGTCTCGAATGGGTGCCGCTCTCTCCGCTCACCTGGGTGGTGCCGCTCGTGCTGGCCGCGGTCGGCGCGCTCCTGCTGCCCCCAGCGCGCCGCCGCCTGCGCCTCGCCTGGGACCGGATCCTGGAGCGCGCCGAGGCCGAGCGCAGCAGCGGGAGTCTCGAGCCGGCGGAGGAGGTCGGCCGATGAGCGAAAGCCCCGTCCTCGAGCTGGTCGAGCTCGGCAAGTCCTTCGGCTCGCTGCCGGTGATCGGCGGCGTGAACCTCGCGATCGCGGAGGGCGAGCGGCACGCGGTGATCGGGCCGAACGGCGCCGGCAAGTCGACGCTGTTCAACCTGATCTCCGGCCTGTTCCCGGCGAGCGAGGGCGAGATTCGGCTGCGCGGCCGGCGCATCTCGGGCCTGGCGCCGCACGAGATCAACCGCCGCGGCCTGTCGCGCTCCTTCCAGATCACCAACATCTTCCACCGCCTCTCGGTCTTCGAGAACCTGCGCATCGGGGTCATGGCGCGCCACGGCCTGCGCTTCAGCCTGTTCCGCCCGGTCGAGCGCCTGGGGGCGGTGAACCGCGAGGCGCGCGAGATCCTCGAGCGCATCCGGCTGGCCGACGAGGCCGAGCGCGCCGCCGGCGACCTGACCTATTCGGAGCAGCGCGCGCTCGAGATCGGCATGACGCTGGCGACCGGCGCCGACGTCATCCTGCTCGACGAGCCGACCGCCGGCATGTCGCGCGAGGAGAGCGACCGTGCGGTCGAGCTGATCCGCGAGGTCACCGAGGGCAAGACCCTGCTGGTCGTCGAGCACGACATGAGCGTCGTCTTCAGTCTCTGCGACCGCGTCTCGGTGCTGGTCTACGGCAACATCCTGGCCTGCGGCACGCCGGACGAGATCCGCCGCAACCGCGAGGTCCAGGAAGCCTACCTGGGCGAGGAGCTGGCCTGATGCTGCTCGAGGTCGCCGGGCTGCACGCCCACTACGGCAAGAGCCACATCCTGCACGGCGTCGACCTGGCGGTGCCGGAGGGCGGGATCGTCAGCCTGCTCGGGCGCAACGGCTCGGGTCGTTCGACCACCCTCAAGACCATGATGGGCATCGTTCCGGCGAGCGCGGGCCGGGTGTGCCTGGCCGAGCGCGAGCTGACCGGGCTGCGGCCCTACAGCATCGCCCGCCAGGGCCTCGGCTACGTACCGGAGGAGCGGCTGGTCTTCCCGAACCTCAGCGTCGAGGAGAACCTGCTGATGGGCGTCCAGCCGGGCCAGGGCGGCTCGGAGCGCTGGACCCTGGAGGACATGTTCCGCTATTTCCCGCGCCTCGAGGAGCGGCGCGCCATGAAGGCCGGCACGCTGTCCGGCGGCGAGCAGCAGATGCTGACGATCTGCCGCTCGCTGCTCGGCAACCCGCGCGTGCTGCTGATCGACGAGCCGACCGAGGGTCTGGCGCCGAAGATCGTCGAGGTCGTCATGGAGGTGATCCTCGACATCCAGCGCCGCGGCGTCGCCGTCGTGCTGGTCGAGCAGAAGCTGACGATCGCGCTCAAGGTGGCGCAGCGCGTCTTCGTCATGGGCCACGGCGAGATCGTCTTCCGGGGCACGCCCGAGGAGCTGCGCGAGCGCCCGGAGATCCGTCGCGACTGGCTGGAGGTTTCATGAGCGCCCTTTCCCCGCAGCAGCCGCCGCGGGCGCACTATCCCGATCTCGCCGCGCGGGGGGTGCTGGTCACGGGCGGCGCCGCCGGGCTGGGGCTGGGCATCGCCGAGGCCTTCGCCCAGCAGGGCGCCCGCATCGCGCTGTTCGACCTCGACGGCGAGACGCTCGAGGCGGCGCGGGAGAGGCTGGGCGGCCAGGGCGCCGAGGTCCTGGCGCTCGAGGGATCGGTCACCGAGCCCGAGGCGGTCGAGCGGGCCTTCGCAGCAGCCGACGGTGCCTTCGGCGGCCTGGATGTCCTGGTCAACAACGCCGGCATCTCCGCCAACAAGCCGACCCTGGAGCTGAGCCTGGCGGAGTGGCGGCAGGCGATGGACGTCAACGTGACCGGCGTCTTCCTCTGCTGCCAGGCGGCGGCGCGGCGCATGCTGCCGGCCGGGCAGGGGGTGATCCTCAACCTGGCCTCGATGTACGGCCTCGTCGCGGCGCCGGAACGCCTGGCCTACTGCGCGAGCAAGAGCGCGGTCGTCATGATGACCAAGGCGCTGGCCATCGAATGGGCCGGGCAGGGCCTGCGCGTCAACGCGCTGGCGCCCGGCTACGTCAGGACGGCCCTGGTCGAGCGGCTGCTCGAGTCCGAGCGGCTGGACGAGCGCCGGCTGCGCGAGCGGACGCCGATGGGCCGCCTGGGCCAGGTCGAGGAGATCGCCGACCTCGCGCTCTACCTGGCCTCCGACAGCGCGCGCTACGTGACCGGCCAGGTCGTCGGGATCGACGGCGGCTGGTCGGCCTACGGCTACATCTGAAGGAAGGAGCGGCAGCCCCGCCATGCCCCGGACCAAGCGCCTTGCCAGCACCGCACCCTGGGTCGAGCTCAGCAGCAGCCGCAGCGACTGGCAGAAGGTCGAGCCGCGCCTGCTCGGCACGCTCTTGACCAACCTGCACCTGATCCGCGCCTTCGAGGAAAAGGTGCTGGAGCTCACCGGGGAGGGGCTGGTGCACGGGCCGGCGCATTCCAGCATCGGCCAGGAAGGCGGCGCGGCCGGCTCCATCGTCGGGCTGCGCTCGAGCGACCAGGTCAACGGCTCGCACCGCGGGCACCACCAGTTCCTGGCCAAGGCGCTGGGCCACGTGACACCGGGCGGCCAGGACCCCCTCGCCGAGCTCGGCGAGGGCGTCGAGCCGCTGCTGCAGCGGACCCTGGCGGAGATCATGGGCCTCTCGCCCGGCTTCTGCAAAGGCCGCGGCGGCTCGATGCACCTGCGCTGGGAGGAGGCCGGGGTGCTCGGCACCAACGCCATCGTCGGCGGCGGCGTGCCCATGGCCGCCGGCGCCGCCTGGGCGCACAAGCGCGCCGGTCGGGGCGACGTCGTGGTCAGCTACTTCGGCGACGGCGCGGTCAACATCGGCTCTGTGCTGGAGACCATGAACCTGGCCGGCGCATGGTCCCTGCCGCTCTGCTTCTTCATCGAGAACAACCTCTACGCGGTCGCGACCACGGTCGCCGAATCGACCGCCGAGCCGCGGCTCTCGGCGCGCGGCCAGGCCTTCAACATTCCGGCCTGGCGGGTCGACGGCATGGATCCCCTGGCCGTCAAGCTGGCCATGGACCAGGCGCTCGCGCACATGCGCGCCGGCCGCGGCCCGACGATCGTCGAGGCGGAGGTCTACCGCTACTTCCACCAGAGCGGACCGGTCGCCGGCAGCGCCTTCGGCTACCGTTCCAAGGAGGAGGAGGCGGCCTGGCGCGCGCGAGATCCGCTCGAGCGCGTCGCCGGCGAGATGATCGGGCGCGGCCTGCTCGACCGCGCGGCCGTCGATGCCCTGAGGTCGCGTGCGCTCGAGGCCATGGCCCGCGCCGCCGAGGCCCTGACCGAGCCGGCCGGCAACCGCCGGCGCGTGCGCGAGGCGCTCTGGCCGAAGCCGGCCTTCCGCGACCACGGCATCCGCGGCGACCTCTCGGAGCTGGACGGCCGGCGGTTCGAGGAGTTGCCGACCTTCGCGGGCCGGATCGAGGAGCGCAAGTTCGTCGACACCATCGCCGACGTGCTGCATCGCCGGATGGCGACCGACGAGACGGTCGTCATCCTGGGCGAGGACATCCACCGCCTGAAGGGCGGCACCAACGGCGCGACGCGCGGCCTCGCCCAGGACTTCCCGGACCGGGTGCTCGGCACGCCGATCAGCGAGAACGCCTTCATGGGGCTGGGCGGCGGCGTCGCCATGGACGGCCGCTACAAGCCGATCATCGAGTTCATGTACCCGGACTTCATGTGGGTCGCGGCCGACCAGGTGTTCAATCAGGTCGGCAAGGCGCGCCATATGTTCGGCGGCGACATCGACATGCCCCTGGTGCTGCGCACCAAGGTTGCCATGGGCACCGGCTACGGCTCGCAGCATTCGATGGATCCGGCCGGCGTCTTCGCGACCAGCGTCGGCTGGCGCATCCTGGCGCCCTCGACGCCCTTCGACTACGTCGGCCTGATGAACAGCGCGCTCGCCTGCCGCGACCCGGTGCTCGTCCTGGAGCACGTCGACCTCTACAACAGCAGCGGCCCGGCGCCGGCCGAGGACCTGGACTACTGCATCCCGATCGGGAAGGCCGCGGTGGTGCGCCGGGGCGGCGAGCTCACGATCCTCACCTACCTCTCGATGACCCGCGTCGTGCAGGAGGTCGTCGAGCGGCTCGGCCTCGACGCCGAGATCGTCGACCTGCGCTCGCTCGACCGCGCCAGCCTGGACTGGGAGACGATCGGCGCCAGCGTGCGCAAGACCAACAACGTGCTGATCGTCGAGCAGGGCGCGCTCGGGACGTCCTACGGCACGCTGCTCGGCGACGAGCTGCAGCGGCGCCTGTTCGACTGGCTCGACCAGCCGGTCAAGCGGGTGCATGGCGGCGAGGCGGCGCCCAGCGTGTCCAAGGTGCTGGAGCGGGCGACCCTCGCCGGCGCCGAGGAGATCGAGGCGGCGCTGCGCCAGGTGATGGCCGACAAGGGCCGGCCGCGCGCCGCCTGAAGGGCGCGTGGCGACCAGGAGCGAAGAAGGAAGGGATCGAGGCGATGAAGATGGTGGCACCCCTGGAGGTCGGAATCTGCTGCCGCGACCTCGACCGGCTGGCCGAGTTCTATACCCGCTTCCTGGGCTGCGAGCGGGTCACCGACCTCGAGGTGCCGGCCGAGAAGGCGCGGCCCTCCGCGCTCAGCGACGGCGCCTACCGGGTGCTGCGCCTGCAGACGCCCTGGGGCGAGCGCCTCAAGCTGCTGCAGCCTGCCGCACCGCCCGAGGCGGCGGCGCGCACTCCCTGGGTGCTCGGCGGCCAGGGCATCGTCTATCTCACCTTCATCGTCGAGGACCTGCGCGCGACGATTGCGCGCCTCTCCGAGGCGGGCGCCGACTTCCTGACCGGCGACGCCCCCGTGGAGGTCCGCCCGCAGACCTTCCTCGCCTTCCTGCGCGACCCGGAGGGCAACGTCCTGGAGTTCGTCGAGTACGGCTCCCTCTCCGACTACCGCAGCGACCTCGCCTGATCGGCGGCGTCGCCGCGCCACGGCGGCTTCCGTCCTCCCTCCGTCATCCCCGCGAAGGCGGGGATCCATAGTGAGTCGGACCTCTGCTCAAGCCGGCAACGCCGTCACAGGCGGCCAGTCCCCATGGATCCCCGCCTTCGCGGGGATGACGAGAAAGGGCGGTCCACCGGCACAGAACGTCGGCGCTCCCTCGCTTGCATGGTTCGACAGGCTCACCATGAAGCGACCGAGGGCTATCGCGGGCTTCAGGTTGCGCTTCAGGGTGAAGGGCTCACCATGAAGCGACCGGAGGGGCTATCGAGGGCTTCAGGTTGCGCTTCATGGTGAAGGGCACACCAGGAAGCGACCGGAGGGGCTATTGCGGGCTTCAGGTTGCGCTTCATGGTGAGCTTGTCGAACCACGAAGCGCAAGTTGCCCCAAGCTGCGGCGGATCAGCGTTCCTTCCCGCCCGCGGACAGGCTAGCGTCGGGGCCATGCTGACCTGGACCGACAGCGCCTTCGTCCTGGCCGCGCGGCCGCACGGGGAGACCTCGGCGGTCGTGCAGCTGCTGACCCTGGCGCATGGGCGCCACGCCGGCCTGGTGCGGGGCGGGCAGGGGCGGCGGCAGCGGCCGGTGCTGCAGGCCGGCAACCGCGTCTCGGCGAGCTGGAGCGCGCGTCTCGCCGACCACCTGGGCAACCTGACCCTGGAGCTGGAGGCGGCCAATGCCGCGGCCTGGCTCGACGACCCGCTGCGGCTTTCGGCCCTGGCCTCCGCCGCCGCCATCTCCGAGCTGGTCCTGCCCGAGCGTGAGCCCCATCCGGCCTGCTTCGAGGCCTTCCAGGCCCTGGTCGGCGCGCTCGAGACCGAGCACTGGGCCGAGGTCTACGTGCAGTGGGAGCTGCTGCTGCTGCGCGAGCTCGGCTTCGGGCTCGACCTGACCCGCTGCGCCGCGACCGGCAGCAACGACCAGCTCGCCTACGTCAGCCCGAGCAGCGGCCGGGCCGTCTCGCTGGCCGCCGCCGAGCCCTACCGCGACCGCCTGCTGGCGCTGCCCGGCTTCCTCGCCGGGCGCGGCGGCGGCGGGCCGGACGAGGTCGCCCAGGGCCTGTCCCTGACCGGCTACTTTCTGGAGCGCCACCTCTTCCATCCGCGCGAGCGCAGCCTGCCGGCGGCGCGCCAGCGCCTGACCCAGCGCTTCCCGGCGGCGCCGGGCCCGCCGGCCGCCTCTTGACCGCCCCCCTTGACCGGCCGACCCGGCGGCGCGACAAGCCGCCCCATGACTTCAGCCTCACCGAATCCGGTCCGGCCGCGCCAGGTCGTCGTGATCGGCGCCGGCATCGTCGGCGTCTGCAGCGCGCTCTGGCTCCAGCGCGACGGCCACCGCGTCACCCTGCTCGACCGCCAGGGGCCGGGCGAGGGCGCCTCCTTCGGCAACGCCGGCGTCTTCGCGGTCGAATCGGTGCTGCCGGTCGCCCTGCCGGGGACCCTCGCGCGGGTGCCCGGCATGCTCGCCGATCCGCTCGGGCCGCTGGCGCTGCGCTGGGGCTACCTGCCGCGCCTCGCGCCCTGGCTGCTGCGCTTCGTCGCCGCGAGCCGGCCGCGCCGCGTCGAGGAGATCGCGCAGGCGATGGCGGCCCTGCTGGAGGGCTGCCTGGACGACTACCTGCCGCTGCTCGCCGATGCTGGCCTGGCCGAGACCGTGGTGCGGCGCGGCTGGATCGGCGCCTACCTGGACCCGGCGAAGCTCGCCGCCGGGCGGCGCGCCGTCGAGCTGCAGCGGGCCCACGGCGTCACCGTCGAGGAGCTCGGCGCCGAGGCGCTGCGCCAGATGGAGCCGGCGCTGACCCGCGAGCTGGCCGGCGGCTTCTACTATCCCGAGGTCGCCCACAGCCTCGACTCCTACGGCACCGTCGTCGGCCTGGCCCGGCGCTTCGCCGAGACCGGCGGGACGATCCGCCGGGAGGAGGTGCGCCGCCTGCAGGTCGAGGAGGGGCGCGTCGTCGCCGTCGAAACCGACCGCGGCCGCGAGCCCTGCGAGGCCGTGGTCGTCGCCGCCGGTGCCTGGTCCCGGCGGCTGGCCGCCGGGGTCGGCGCCAGCGTGCCGCTCGACACCGAGCGCGGCTATCACCTGACCATCGCCGAGCCCGGCGTGCAGCTCAGCCGGCCGGTCTACTCCAGCGACTTCGGCATGGCCTGCACGCCGATGTCGGCCGGCCTGCGCCTGGCCGGCACGGTCGAGCTCGGCGGCCTCGAGGCGCCGCCGGACTGGCGCCGCGCCGAGGTGCTGGCGACGCGCGGCAGCCGGCTGTTCCCGGGCCTGCGCAGCGAGGGCGCCAGCCGCTGGATGGGGTTCCGCCCCTCGCTGCCCGATTCCATGCCGGTGCTGGGCGCCGCGCCGCGGGTGCCGAACGCCATCCTCGCCTTCGGCCACGGCCACCTCGGCCTGACGCTCGGCGCGCGCACCGGCCGCCTGGTCGCCGAGCTGGTCGGGCAGCGGCCCCCCTCGCTCGACCTTTCGCCCTACCGCCCCGACCGTTTCTGAAGGGGCCCGCGACCGCCGGGCACGGCTGCCTTTCCGCCGGCCGCGGGTTAAATTTTGGCGTCGCCTCCGCCATATGCCTCTGCCAAAGGGGACTTCGATGAGCCACTACGACTACGACCTCTTCGTCATCGGCGCCGGCTCGGGCGGCGTGCGCGCGGCGCGCTTTTCCGCCGGCTACGGCGCCCGGGTGGCGATCGCGGAGGAGCGTTTCTTCGGCGGCACCTGCGTCAACATCGGCTGCGTGCCGAAGAAGCTGATGGTCTACGCCAGCCACTTCTCGGAGGACTTCGAGGATGCCGCCGGCTACGGCTGGACGGTCGGCGAGCGCCGCTTCGACTGGCCGACCCTGATCGCCAACAAGGACCGCGAGATCGCCCGGCTCAACGGCATCTACCAGCGGCTGCTGACGGGCGCCGGCGTCGAGGTCTTCGAGGCGCGCGCGACCGTCGTCGACGCCCACACCGTCGAGGTCGGCGGTCGCAAGGTCACGGCCGCCAACATCCTGGTCGCGACCGGCGGCCGGCCGGTGCGTGCGCGCGAGCCGGGCTGCGAGCTCTCGATCGTCTCCGACGACGTCTTCTACCTGGACCGGCTGCCCGAGCGGATCCTGGTCGCCGGCGGCGGCTACATCGCCGTGGAGTTCGCCGGCGTCTTCGCCGGTCTCGGCTCGCAGGTGACCCAGATCTACCGCGGGCCGCTGTTCCTGCGCGGCTTCGACGCCGACGTGCGCGCCTTCCTGGCCGAGGAAATGCCCAAGAAGGGCGTCGACCTGGTCTTCAACGAGATCATCGAGAAGATCGAGAAGACCTCGAACGGCCTGGCCGCGACCCTGACCGGCGGCAAGGTGCTGGAGGTCGACCAGGTGCTCTACGCCATCGGCCGCCAGCCGAACTCCGAGGATCTGGGCCTCGACCGCGCGGGCGTCGAGCTGAGCGGCATGGGCGCGGTCAAGGTCGACGAGCACTACCGCTCCTCGGTCCCGTCGATCCTGGCGATCGGCGACGTCACCGATCGCATCCAGCTGACCCCCGTGGCGCTCGCCGAGGGCATGGCCGTGGCCCGGACCCTGTTCAACGACGAGCCGACGACGGTCGACTACCGGGACGTCCCCAGCGCGGTCTTCAGCCAGCCGCCGATCGCCTCGGTCGGCCTGACCGAGGAGGCGGCCCGCGAGAAGCACGGCGCCGTCGACGTCTTCCGCTCGTCCTTCACCCCCATGAAGCACACGTTGTCGGGGCGAGACGAGAAGACGCTGATGAAGCTGATCGTCGAGCGTGCCGGCCAGAAGGTCGTCGGCGTGCACATGGTCGGCCTCGACGCCGCCGAGATCGTCCAGGGCCTGGCCGTCGCCATGAAGGCCGGCGCCACCAAGGCCGACTTCGACCGCACGATCGGCATCCATCCGAGCGCCGCCGAGGAGTTCGTGACCATGCGCCAGCCCCTGCCCGATCCCGAGGACGGTCAGGCGGCCGCGCGGGCGGCGGAGTAGGCGGAAGGCGGTGCGGGAAGCCGCCCGCCGAAGCCGCTTGTGGATTCGCGAGGGGCGAGGGGGTAAAACCCTAGTCCCCGCGGTCGCCCGATGCGCCGCGGGCCTGGCAAGCGGACGTACTGGACAAGTCGATGGGTGAGAACTGGAAGCCCGCCAACTGGCGGAACAAGCCGATCCTGCAGGTGCCGAACTACCCGGACGCGCAGTCCCTGGAGCGGGTCGAGCGGACCCTCAGGGATTATCCGCCGCTGGTCTTCGCCGGCGAGGCGCGGCGCCTCAAAGACTCCCTCGCCGAGGTCGCCGAGGGCCGAGGCTTCCTGCTTCAGGGCGGCGACTGCGCCGAGTCCTTCGCCGAGTTCCATGCCAACAACATCCGCGACACCTTCCGCGTGCTGCTGCAGATGGCCGTGGTCCTGACCTACGCCGCCGCCGTGCCGGTGGTGAAGGTCGGCCGCATGGCCGGCCAGTTCGCCAAGCCGCGCTCGACGCCCACCGAGAGCCAGGAAGGCGTCGAGCTGCCGAGCTACCGTGGCGACAGCGTCAACGGCATGGAGTTCGAGGCGGCGGCCCGCCAGCCCGACCCCGAGCGGCTGCTGCGCGCCTACAACCAGGCGGCCGCGACGCTCAACCTGCTGCGCGCCTTCGCCCAGGGCGGCTTCGCCGACCTGCACAAGGTTCACCAGTGGAACCTGCGCTTCGTCGCCGGCAGCCCGCAGAGCGAGCGCTACGAGGAGCTTTCGAACCGCATCGGCCAGGCGCTCGCCTTCATGGAGGCCTGCGGCGTCACCCCCGAGACCGTGCAGCAGCTGCGCGAGACCGACTTCTACACCAGCCACGAGGCGCTGCTGCTGCCCTACGAGGAGGCGCTGACCCGCGTCGACAGCCTGACCGGCGACTGGTACGACGTCTCCGCCCACTTCCTGTGGATCGGCGACCGCACGCGCCAGCTCGACGGCGCCCACGTCGAGTTCCTGCGCGGCGTGCGCAACCCGATCGGCGTGAAGTGCGGGCCGACCAGCGACCCCGACGAGCTGCTGCGCCTGATCGACCGGCTGAGCCCCGACAACGAGCCGGGCCGCGTGACGCTGATCGCGCGCATGGGCCACGAGAAGGTCGAGAAGCACCTGCCGGCCCTGGTCCGCCGGATCCAGCGCGAGGGCCGCAAGGTCGTCTGGTCCTGCGACCCCATGCACGGCAACACCATCAAGTCCTCGACCGGCTTCAAGACTCGGCCCTTCGACCGGATCCTGAGCGAGGTGCGCGGCTTCTTCGCGGTGCACCGCGCGGAGGGCAGCCACGCCGGCGGCATCCACGTCGAGATGACCGGCCAGGACGTCACCGAGTGCATCGGCGGCGCCCAGGCGATCGAGGAATCGATGCTGGCCGACCGCTACCACACCCACTGCGACCCGCGGCTCAACGCCAGCCAGTCCCTCGATCTCGCCTTCCTGCTCGCCGAGGAGCTCAACGCCGAGCGCCAGGTCCGCGTCGAGGGCGCGCGGGTCGAGGCCGAGGCGCAGCGGCGCGCCGCCGCCGGCGAGTAGCGGCCGGCGCCCCTGCCTGAGGCTGCCGGGCATGACGGCCCCGCGCCCGGCGCGGGTTGACGCAGGGAGCCGTGAGCCGAACCATCGCGGCTGACGCCCGCCAGGGGAGGGACCATGCCAGACGACAGCAGCCGGCCGGATCCGGCGCCGGCCGGGAACGGCGCGCCGGGCCTGCGCAACGACAGCGCCGGCTGGCCCGACGGCGATGCCGCCGTGCGCGCCTGGAGCGACGCCTACTTCACCCGCACCAAGGAGATCGTGGCGCGCTTCGGCGACTGTCCGGTGACCTACGCCATCTTCATGCGCCGGCCGGTGGTTTCGGCGCCGCGCCTCGCCGTGGAGTGGCTGGAGGCGACGGCGGCGCGGCGCGGCACCCGCTTCGAGATCGACCTGCGCTACGCCGAGGGCCGCTGGGTCGGCGCCGGCGAGCCGCTGATGTACGTGAGCGGCTCCTTCGTCGAGCTCGCCGACCTCGAGACCCTGCTGCTGCAGAAGATCGGGCCGGCCTGCGTCGCCGCCTTCAACGCCCACACCATGTGCACCGACCTGCCCAAGGTCGCCTTCCTGGCCTTCGACGCGCGCCACTGCGCCGGCACCGAGATGGCCGAGCAGATGGCCTACGCCGCCTCGGTCGGCTCGGAACGGGCGCGCCGCAAGGTCGGCGCCGTCGGCTTCGTCGGCAACGCGACCGACGCCACCGCCCACTATTTCGGCCGGGAGCGCGGCCTCGGCACCATGCCGCACGCCCTGATCGGCTACGCCGGCTCGACCCTGCGCGCCGCCGAGATGTACGTCGAGACCTATCCCGACGAGCCGGTGACGGTGCTGGTCGACTACTTCGCCCAGGAGATCACCGACAGCCTGGCGGTCTGCCGGCGCTTTCCCGAGCTGGCGGCGAGCGGCCGGCTGTCGCTGCGCGTCGACGTGCCGAGCAGCCGCTACCTCGAGGGCCTCGACCCCACGGCCTCCTACGCCGTCATCGAGCGCAACGCGCCGCGGGCGATCCGCGGCTACCGCACCGAGGAGGAGCTGCGCTACCTGGTCGGCGCCGGCGTCTCGGCGGCCGGCGTCTGGCACCTGCGCGAGCAGCTCGACCGCGCCGGCTTCGACAAGGCCAGGATCGTCGCCTCCTCCGGCTTCGGCCCGCGCAAGTGCAAGCTGATGAGCGAAGCCGGGGCGCCGATCGACGCCGTCGGCACCGGCTCCTTCCTGCCGGCGCGCTGGAGCGAGACCTACGCGACCGCCGACATCGTCGAGTACGACGGCGTGCCCAAGGTCAAGGTCGGCCGCGAGTTCCTGTTCCGGCGGTAGGCGTCGCCCCCGCTCACCTCACGCGTAGTCGAGCGGCAGCTCGCTGGTCGCCTTGATCTCCTCCATGACGAAGGCGCCGGAGACGTCCGACAGGGTCAGGCGCGCGGTCAGGCGCTGGTAGAGCGCGTCGTAGGCCGCGACGTCGGGCACCACGGCCTGGATCAGGTAGTCGGTCTCGCCGGCGGTGCGGTAGACGCCGACGATCTCCGGCAGGTCCGCGACGGCCTGGCGGAAGTCCTCGGCCCAGGCCCTGGAGTGGATGTCGGTGCGGATCGAGACGAAGACCATCAGGCCGAGGTTGAGCTTCTCGCGGTTCAGCAGGGCGCGCCGGCCCTTGACGTAGCCCGCCTCCTCGAGCCGCTTCAGGCGCGTCCAGCAGGCGTTGCGCGACAGCCCGACCGACTCGGACAGCTCGGCCAGGGTCCGCGTCGCGTCCTTCTGGATCGCGTCCAGCAGCTTCCGGTCCGTCTGGTCCAGCATTCGGCAGTTCTCCACTTTCCTGGGAATATGTTCGAGAAGGCGGCCAGAATAGCCGGCAGTTTGGGACCGCTTCCAGCGGAATCCGGGCTACTCTCTTGGGGCCCTTTCCCAGAAAGAGAGTCGAAGACCATGAAAGCCCTCGTCGCCGCCTTCACCGACCATCCCGCCGCGGTCGGCGAGAGCTACGGCGAGCATTTCGTCTTCGCCTCGGGCATCGGGCTCAAGCTGCTGGCCGCCGGCGGCGCCGCCCTGCTGCACGCCCTGCTGCCCTTCCTGTTCAAGACCACCGCGAGCCGCCTCGTCCGGGAGCTGGCCGCCACCTGCGCGCCGCGCGGCCCCGTCTCGCGCCGCTGATGGGCGGTGTTGGGCCGTTTGCGCCGGTGCCGACCACCGGCGTCTGATCGGCGGTCTTCATCCCTTGCTAGCGAGTCGAGGGGCAGGATCGCGCGATGTGCCGTTGGACCGTCCATGCCGGCGAGCCGGTGTTCCTGGAGCAGCTCGTCCTCGAGCCCTGCCACTCGCTGATCGCCCAGTCGCAGCATGCCCGCGAGGCCAAGGCCGAGACCAACGGCGACGGCTTCGGCCTCGGTTGGTACGGCGAGCGGCCCGAGCCCGGCCTCTACCGCGAGATCCTGCCGGCCTGGTCCGACGCCAACCTGCGCAGCCTCTGCCAGCAGCTGCGCGCGCGCCTCTTCTTCGCCCACGTCCGCGCCTCGACCGGCACCGCGACGGCGCGCGCCAACTGCCATCCCTTCGCCTTCGGGCGCTGGCTGTTCATGCACAACGGCCAGATCGGCGGCTACGAGCGGATCCGCCGCCGGGTCGAGGCGCTGATTCCCGACGCCCTCTACGGCGCCCGCCACGGCACCACCGACAGCGAGGCCCTGTTCCTGGCGATCGCCGGACGCGGGCTGGAGGCGGACCCGGTCGGCGCGGTCATGGCCGGCCTCGCCGAGGTCGAGGCGATCATGGCCGAGGCCGAAATCGCCGAGCCGCTGCGCTTCACCGCGGCGCTCAGCGACGGCGAGCGGGTCTACGGCTTCCGCTACTCCAGCGACGATAAGGCGCCGACCCTCTACGTCCGCGACTTCCCGAGCGGCACCGTCCTGGCCTCCGAGCCGCTCGACATCGAGCGCGGCTGCTGGCACGCCGTGCCGCCCAACGCCCTGGTCAGCCTGGCCATCGGCGGCCGCGCCGAGGTCGCGCCGCTGCCGGTGGCGGCGAGGCGGCCGCTGTCCAGCGTCGCCTGAGACGCTTCCGCCCGCTGGTCGGCCCCCTTGTCGCGCGGCGGCCGGCGGCGTAGCTAGTTGGGCTATGACCGAGAGACTCCCCATCGACCGCGAGGCGCTGGCCGCCTTCTGCCGCTCGCACGGCATCCGCAAGCTCTCGCTCTTCGGGTCGGCCCTTCGGGACGACTTCGGCCCGGACAGCGACGTGGACGTCTTGATCGAGTTCGATGAGGCAATCCGCCCGTCCCTGCTGACGCTGGCGAAGATCGAGCACGGGCTGCGCCCGCTGTTCGGCGGACGTCGCGTCGATCTCGGCCGACCCCAGGACCTCCATCCGGCCCTGGCGACGCGCATCCTGCAATCCGCCGAGCGGCAGTATGAACGAGCGTGACATCGTGCGGCTCGGGCACAGGCTCCATGCGGTCGCTCTGGAGCCACACATTCCCGAGGAGTACATCGGGCCGCTATGACCGACCAGCTGACCATCGCGCTTGCGCAGATCAATCCGACCGTGGGCGACCTGCCCGGCAACCTGGAGAAGCTGCGCGCGCTGCGCGCCCGGGCGGCGGGCGAGGGGGCCGACCTGGTGGTCGGCACCGAGCTCTGCGTCTCCGGCTATCCGCCCGAGGACCTGGTGCTCAAGCCCGACTTCCTGGACGCCGTGCAGCAGGGGGTGGAGGCGCTGGCCGCCGAGACCGCGGACGGCGGGCCGGCGCTGCTGATCGGCGCGCCCTGGCGGATCGATCCCGCGGCCCGGGCGCCGCTGCGCGGCAAGGTCTACAACGCGGCGCTGCTGCTCGACGGCGGCGAAATCCAGGCCGTGCGCAGCAAGCACCACCTGCCGAACTACGGCGTCTTCGACGAGCTGCGGGTCTTCGCCGCCGGGCCGCTGCCGGGGCCGGTCAATTTCCGCGGCGTTCGCCTGGGCGTCCTGGTCTGCGAGGACATGTGGTTCTCCGACGTCGCCGAGTGCCTCGAGGAGTCGGGGGCCGAGATCCTGGTCGTCCCCAACGGCAGCCCCTACGAGTGCGACAAGCACGAGGTGCGCATCCAGCTCGCGCTCGAGCGCGTGGTCGAGACCGGGCTGCCGCTGGTCTACGTCAACCAAGTCGGCGGCCAGGACGAGCTGGTCTTCGACGGTGCCTCCTTCGTCGTCGACGCCGAGCGCAACCTCAGGGTCCAGCTGCCGGAGTTCGTCGAGGCGCTGAGCCTGACCCGCTGGCGCCGCAGCGCCGCCGGCTGGCAGGTCGAGGACGGCGAGCGCCGCCCGCCGGGCGTCGGCGCCGAGCCGGTCTACCGCGCGCTGGTCCTGGGCCTGCGCGACTACGTCACCAAGAGCGGCTTTCCCGGCGTCGTGCTCGGCCTGTCGGGCGGCATCGACTCGGCGATCTCGGCGGTCGTCGCCGCCGACGCCCTGGGGCCGGAGCGCGTCCACTGCGTGATGATGCCCAGCCCCTACACCAGCCGCGACAGCCTGGAGGACGCGGCCGAGCTGGCCCAGCTCAACGGCCTGCGGCTCGACCAGATCGACATCGGGCCGGCCATGCAGGCCTTCGAGGTCATGCTGCGGCCGCTGTTCGAGGGGCTGCCGGCGGACACGACCGAGGAGAACCTGCAGTCGCGCGCGCGCGGCGTCACCCTGATGGCGCTGTCCAACAAGTTCGGGCCGATGGTCCTCTCGACCGGCAACAAGAGCGAGATGAGCGTCGGCTACGCGACCCTTTACGGCGACATGTGCGGCGGCTTCAACGTGCTCAAGGACGTCTACAAGACGACGGTCTTCGAGCTCTCGAACTGGCGCAACCAGGCGCGGCCCGCCGACGCCCTGGGCCCCGAGGGCCGGGCCATCCCGGAGCGCATCATCACCAAGCCGCCGACCGCCGAGCTCAAGCCCGACCAGAAGGACGAGGACTCCCTGCCGCCCTACGCGGTGCTCGACGACATCCTCTCCGGCCTGATCGAGGAGGAGGCCTCGCTGGAGGCCATCGTCGCGCGCGGCCACCCGCGCGAGATCGTGACCCGGGTCTGGCGGATGCTCGAGAACGCCGAGTACAAGCGCCGCCAGGCGCCGCCGGGGGTCAAGATCACCCGCCGCTCCTTCGGGCGCGACCGCCGCTACCCCATCGTCAACGCCTTCAAGGGCCCGGGCTGAGTTAAGTCTCCCGGCCTTCACCGAGGCCTCAGGCATCTCGTCCGGCGTCAGGCTTCGATGAGAGGGAGCAGGTGCTCAAAAGGCTTCGATGAGAGGGAGCAGGTGTTCGGCCATTAGAATAAGACTGTGGGCGCGCTTGGAATCGCCATCAGTTTGCAATCTATACTGCTCGAACATAAGAAGATTCTTGAATGAATCTCTAATGTTATGAAATCGGTCAAAATTTTCTTGGGATAGGCTATTAGCCATCTCGATAAGCATAATATTAGCCCATGGCAATCTCCTGTCAAAAATGGCGGCTAAGTAATAGAGTCTAGCAACCTTGTTATTGATCGCCTCAGCTCTGGAAATGGTGTTCGTAAATGACTTTGAGGGATTGAACCAGTATGTGCGCACGGACGCATCATCTTCTTCGTCCTGGTAGAGGCGTCGTTGTATTCTGTGCAGCATGCTCAGGACTTCTGAAAGGCTGAACCTGTCTTCTTCTTGAACCACTCCAGATTCGATCTTCGACAGTCTCATAGATATGTCGGTCATCAGAGAAATCATATCTCCGAGAGACCGCTCTTCCGGATCTTCGCTTTGCTTTAGACGTTGAAGGTCAACCGAGACAGAAACGGGAGATTCTATATTGTTAGGATCTTTTTCTGTCTCTTTTATCTGCTTTACGATTGAGGCTTTAGCTTCTGCTGCGCTATCAAGGTCTGTTGGGTCATAAAAGATTGCTCTTGAGGCAGCCACGTCGAAAGGAATTTTTTCGCCTTTCACAATCATATGTATGTAGGGTTTCCTTATTACATGCCTTATTGCTAGCTCGTAGAATACGTTTGGGTTCATTCCCGTTAGGTCCGCGATGACCAGATCATCGTCTACAATATGCTGTAGGACTTGTGTCGTTATTATCCCAGGTTTGTCAATTTCGTCTGCCCGAAATGGTGTGTAGCCGCACTCGCTGGCAGCCGGACGGATAATATGATTTAGAACCTGATCAGCCCGCTTCCGAATCGACGTGTCTTCTTCGCCGATGGGAGAGATAACGAAGCAAGACTTTAGTTGTTGTGCCATGCGAGCCTCTGATCGTTGTCTCAAGCCTCGGTTGATCTACAGGACAGTAACGCAATGGTAGGTCCTATGAAAGTGCGCTTCGCACCCAGCCCGACCGGGCGGCTGCACGTCGGCAACGCCCGCATCGCGCTGCTCAACTGGCTGTGGGCGCGCAAGGCGGGCGGCCGCTTCCTGCTGCGCCTCGACGACACCGACGCCGAGCGCTCGACGGCCGCCTTCGCCGCGGGCATCGAGGCGGATCTCGCCTGGCTCGGCCTCGGTTGGGACGAATTCGCCCGCCAGTCCGGCCGGCACGAGCACTACGCCGCGGCGGCCGAGCGGCTGAAGGCCGCGGGCCGGCTCTACCCCTGCTACGAGACCGCCGAGGAGCTGGAGCTCAAGCGCAGGCTGCAGCTGAAGTCGGGCCGGCCGCCGCTCTACGACCGCGAGGCGCTCGGGTTGGATGCGGCGGCGCGCGCCGAGCTGGAGGCGCAGGGCCGGCGGCCGCACTGGCGCTTCCGGCTGGAGCATGGGCCGATCGAGTGGCACGACGCGGTGCGCGGGCTCCAGCGCTTCGAGGGCGACAAGCTGTCCGACCCGGTGCTGCTGCGCGCCGACGGCCGGCCGCTCTACACCCTCTCCAGCGTCGTCGACGACCTCGAGCTCGGCGTCACCCACGTGCTGCGCGGCGAGGACCACGTCGCCAACACCGCCGTGCAGCTCCAGATCCTGGAGGCTTTGGGCGGGGCGGCCCCGATCTTCGCCCACCTGCCGCTGCTGACCGACGAGAAGGGGCAGGGCCTGTCCAAGCGGCTCGGCTCGCTGTCCCTGGAGAGCCTGCGCGAGGAGGGTCTGGAGCCGTTGGCGCTCGCCAGCTACCTCGCCCGGCTCGGCACGCCCGACCCGCTCGAGCCGCGGCAGAGCCTGGAGGCGCTGGTCGAGGGCTTCGACGTCGGGCGCTTCGGGCGCGCGACGCCGAAGTACGACCCGGTCGAGCTGGCGCACCTCAACGCCCGCCTGCTGCATGGCATGGCCTACGAAAGCGTGCGGCCTTGGCTGGAGGCGCAGGGCCTCGCCGGCTTCGACGAGGCGCTCTGGCTGGCGGTGCGCGGCAACCTCGCCCGGCGCGGGGAGGCGGCGCTGTGGCACCGGGTCGCCCGCGGCGCCATCCGCCCGCTCGTCGAGGAGCCGGACTACCTGGCCGAGGCCGCCCGCCTGCTGCCGCCCGAGCCCTGGGGCGGCGAGACCTGGCGGGCCTGGACCGAGGCCCTGAAGCAGGCGACCGGGCGCAAGGGCAAGGCCCTGTTCCTGCCCCTGCGCCTCGCCCTGACCGGGCAGCCGCACGGGCCGGAGATGTCCGAGCTGCTGCCGCTGATCGGCCGCGAGCGGGCGCTGGAGCGGCTGCGGGCGGCCGGCTGAGCGCGCCCCGGGCGGAAGGGATCGCTTGCCCCCGGGCGCCGACCTCGGCTAGGTCAAGGCCCCTCGCTCAATCGCCCGACCGGGCCGGAAGGCGCGCCTTGTCCGACAAGCGCATCCACCTCTTCGACACGACGCTGCGCGACGGCGCCCAGACCCAGGGCGTCGACTTCACCGTGGCCGACAAGGTGGCGATCGCCGAGGCGCTCGACCGCATCGGCCTGGACTACGTCGAGGGCGGCTGGCCCGGCGCCAACCCGACCGACGACGCCTTCTTCGCCGAGCCGCCGGCGCTGGGCCGCGCGCGCTTCGTCGCCTTCGGCATGACCCGGCGCCCGGGCCGCTCGGCCGAGAACGATCCGGGGCTGGCGGCGCTCGCCGATTCCCACGCGCCGGCGGTCTGCCTGGTCGGCAAGACCTGGGACTTCCACGTCGACCTCGCGCTCGGCATCCCGCTGACTGAGAACCTCGACCTGATCCGCGAGTCGATCGCCCATATGGCGGGCCGCAAGGAGGAGGCGCTGTTCGACGCCGAACACTTCTTCGACGGCTGGAAGGCCAATCCCGGCTATGCCCTGGACTGCCTGAAGGCGGCGGCCGAGGGTGGCGCCTCCTGGCTGGTGCTCTGCGACACCAACGGCGGCACGCTGCCCGACGAGGTCCGGCGGATCGTCGGCGAGGTGCGCGCGGCGCTGCCCGAGGCGCGCCTCGGCATCCACTGCCACAACGACACCGAGAACGCGGTCGCCAACTCCCTGGCCGCGATCGAGGCCGGCGCGCGCCAGATCCAGGGCACCCTGAACGGCCTCGGCGAGCGCTGCGGCAACGCCAACCTGGTCTCGCTGATCGCGACCCTGGCGCTCAAGACCGATTGGGAGACGGGAGTCGACGCCAAGGCCCTGTCCCAGCTGACCGGCCTTTCGCGCCTGCTCGACGAGCGGCTCAACCGGGCGAGCCGGACCGACGCCGCCTACGTCGGCGAGCGCGCCTTCGCCCACAAGGGCGGCCTGCACGTCTCGGCTGTCGAGAAGGATCCGCGCTCCTACGAGCACGTGCCGCCGGAGAGCGTCGGCAACCGCCGCCACATCGTCGTCTCGGACCAGGCCGGCCGCTCCAACATCCTGGCCCGCCTGCGCGAGATCGGCGTCGAGGTCGAGGCCGACGACCGGCGCGTCGGCCGCCTGGTCGAGGAGGTCAAGCGCCGCGAGTTCGAGGGCTACGCCTACGACGCCGCCGCCGCTTCCTTCGAGCTGCTGGCGCGCCGCGAGCTCGGCGAGGTGCCGGACTACTTCGAGCTGAGCCGCTTCCGGGTCATGGACGACCGGCGCTGGAACGCCCGTGGCGAGCTGGTCACCGAGTCCGAGGCGACGGTGACGGTCAAGATCGGCGGGCGCGAGCTGATGACCGTGGCCGACGGCAACGGCCCGGTCGACGCCCTCGACAAGGCGTTGCGCAAGGCCCTCAACCCGGCCTACCCGGTGCTCGAGACGATGCGCCTGGTCGACTACAAGGTGCGCATCCTGACGCCCCAGGCCGGCACCGAGGCGGTGACCCGGGTGATGATCGAGAGCCGCGGCCGGTCGGGTCGCTGGACCACGGTCGGGGTCTCGCCGAACATCATCGACGCCTCCTTCAACGCGCTGGCCGACGCCATCGTCTGGAAGCTGTTCCGCTCCGGCCTCGCGCCGGCGGCCTAGGAGGGCGGATTGGCAGGCACCAACCGGGCGGCCCTGGCCGCCGAGACGCCGGGACCCGTGGTCATCCTGGTGCGCCCGCAGCTCGGCGAGAACATCGGCATGAGCGCGCGCGCCATGCTGAACTGCGGCCTGACCGAGCTGCGCCTGGTCGCGCCGCGCGACGGCTGGCCGAACCCGACGGCGGTGGCGGCGGCTTCTGGCGCCGACCTCGTGCTGGAGCGCGCGACGCTCTATCCCACGGCCGCCGCCGCGGTCGCCGACCTGACGCGGGTCTTCGCCACGACCGCGCGCCAGCGCGAGCAGGTCAAGCCGGTGGTCACGGCGCGCCGGGCGGCGCTCGAGGCGCGCGGCCACGTCGCGGCCGGCGAGCGGGTCGGCATCCTGTTCGGCCCGGAGCGCACCGGCCTGGACAACGACGAGGTCGCGCTCGCCGACACCCTGCTGCAGGTGCCGCTCAATCCCGCCTATTCCTCGCTCAACCTCGCCCAGGCCGTGCTGCTGGCCGGCTACGAGTGGTACCAAGCCGGCGTCGAGCTGCCCGAGCGGCGGCTGGCCACCAACGCCTCGCCGCCGGTCGAGCGCGGCCGGCTGCTCGGGTTCCTGGAGCGGCTGGAGAGCGAGCTGGGGCGCGTCGGCTTCTTCCACCCGGCGGAGAAGCGCGGCGGCATGGCGCGCAACCTGCGGGCCATCTTCCTGCGCAGCGAGCTGACCGACCAGGAGGTCCGCACGCTACAGGGCGTGCTCTCCGCGCTGCTCGGCGCCAAGTTGGGCCGCGCGCAGGGCGGCGGGGCTCCGCCGGCCGGCGCGCCGGCTTTGCCGGAGGCCGATGAGGGAATGGACCGCGAGGGTGACGACGACGACGGCACCGCCGACCAGCGCCTCGGGTGAGGCGGCCTCGCCGATCACGGCCCAGACGATCAGGGGGCCGGCGACGGTCTCCAGCAGCAGCAGCAGGCCGACCTCCGGCGCCGGGATGTAGCGCGGCCCGATCGTGATCAGGCCGAAGGCGACCGGCAGCAGCAGCAGGCCCATCGCCAGGGTCAGGCCGAACTGCCGGCCGTCGAGCGCCAGGGGCGCAGCCAGCGGCAGGGCGAGGGCGGCCGCGACCAGACCGCCCAGGGCCATCGCCGGGATCATGTTGACCCGCCGGTGCCGGCGCACGACGACGAAGCCGCCGGCCATGCCGAGCGCGGTGCCCAGCGCCGCCACGTCGCCCCACAGGCTGCCGCTCTGCTCGCCGCCGAACAGGGAGCCGGAGAAAATCAGGGCGATGCCGCAGCAGGCGACCAGGATCGCCAGGGCGGTGCGCAGCGAGACCCGCTCGCCCAGGAAGATCCAGGACAGCAATGCCGCGAAGAAGGGCGAGGTCGAGACGATCAGCAGCGTGTTGGCGACCGTGGTCAGGTCGAGCGCGACGACGAAGCAGATGGCGTTGCCGGCGAACATGAGCGACGCGCCGATGCCGGGCCAGCCGATGTGCAGGATTCGCCCGAGCCAGCCGCGCCCGGCGCCGGCGGCGTAGAGGACGAGCAGGCCGGCGCCCATCAGCAGGCCGCGCCAGAACACCAGGGTCCAGACGTCGGTGTCGATCAGGCGGACCAGCAGCGTGTCCGGGCAGAGCGCCAGCACGCCGGCAAGGGTGACCCAGAAGCCGTAGCGCTGCCTCGCGCCGGCCGAAAGGGAATCGTGGTTCGGCATGCGCTTAGGTTTGACATCCCGGGCGCCCTGCGTATAGTCCCGGCCTTCCTTCCCGGGAAAGCGGGTCTGGGCGCCTCTCGGCATGCCCCGGCCCCGCCGTCGACGCGAGCCGGCGGACTACCGGGACAAGACTCTGCAAAACGAAGGAGTGGGGCTTTGCCCAAGCGTCAGAATTCCAAGTACAAGATCGACCGCCGCCTCGGCGAGAACCTCTGGGGCCGCCCGAAGAGCCCGGTCAACAAGCGCGAGTACGGCCCGGGCCAGCACGGCCAGCGCCGCCGCAAGCCGTCGGACTTCGGCACCCAGCTGCGCGCCAAGCAGAAGCTGAAGCAGCACTACGGCGACGTCGGCGAGAAGCAGTTCCGCCGCTACTACGAAGAGGCGACGCGCCGCCGCGGCGACACCGGCGAGAACCTGATCGAGCTGCTGGAGCGGCGCCTCGACGCCGTCGTCTACCGCTCGAAGTTCGTGCCGACTGTCTTCGCCGCGCGCCAGTTCGTCAACCACGGCCACGTCCTGGTCAACGGCCAGCGCGTCACCATTCCCTCCTACCGGGTCAAGGACGGCGACGTCATCCAGGTCAAGCAGAAGAGCCGCGAGCTGGCCATCGTGCTCGAGGCCATGAGCTCCTCGGAGCGCGACCTGCCCGACTACATCGAGGTCGACGACCGCGAGGTCAAGACGACCTTCCTGCGCGGCCCGAAGCTGGCCGACGTGCCCTTCGCCGTGCAGATGGAGCCGAACCTGGTCATCGAGTACTACTCGCGCTGACCTCTCAGCGCGACGGCGGATCCGAGCGAAGGCCCCGGGGTTCCGGGGCCTTCGTCGTTTCGGCCTTGGTTGTTTCGGCGGGCGCCGTCTCGTCCGCCAGGACGGCGTGGGCCCAGGCGTAGCCCTGGTCGTAGTCGCGGAAGGCCCGGGTCTCGACCTCGGGGTGATGGAAGATCATCTGGTACTCGGCGAAGAGCGCGACCGCGAGCTCGATTCCCAGCTCGCCGCCGACGATCAGGGCGCGCCGGAAGGGCTTGCGGCGCCGGTGCTTCATGTCGTCGGCGACCGCCTTGAACTGCTGGGCCCAGTCGCCCGCCGGCAGGCGGCAGTGGCGCAGGTCGGTGACCACCGGCCGCCCGTCGTAGGCCTCAAGCGGGTAGCGGCTCTCGAAGCCCTCGCGGCGCTGGCGCACCCACTGCGCCGCGTCGAACACGCCCTCGCAGGAGGCGACGACGACGCCCTGGGCGTCGACCTCCATGGTCATGCTGAAGCTCGCCATTCGGCCGATTCCACCTCTTTTTTTCGCGGCCGGCGCACCCACGCCGGCCCCCGGTCGGCTCCGGCGTCGGCACCGCTGTCGGCCCCGTCTATTCCGGGTTTAGGCACCCGGCTGGAGCCGCCGCGGTCACGCCTCGGTGCGTTCCGGCGGCTGCAGCCCCGCCAGCGCCCAGGCATAGGCTTCCTCGCCGCTGCGGAAGGTGCGGACCTCGGAGTCGGGATGGTGCAGCAGCTTCTGGTACTCGGCGAAGAGGGCGAGGCCAGCCTCGGCGCCGGGATCGTCGCCGATGATCATGGCCAGGCGGAACGGCTTGGGCCGCCGCCCCTTCAGGAAGCGCGAAGCCTCCTGGAAATGCTCCGACCAGTCGCGCCGCGGCAGCTGGCAGGCGGTCATGTCGATGACCACGGGACGGCCGTCGTAGTCCTCCGGGCTGAATCGGCTGTCGACCACGGCGCGGCGCTGGCGCAGCCAGTCGGAGGCGGTGAACTCGCCGCTGTAGACGGCAAGGACGATGCCCCTGCCGTCGATCTCCATGGTCATCCTGAACGCAGCCATCGCCTCGCCCGCGGTCCCTACACGCTAGGTACCCCGGAGCGCAGGGCCGGGGCAACCTCGACGCGTGGAGCGGGGCAGGGGCGGTCGGCCGGGGTCAGCCGCCGGGGCGGGTATCCCGCTCGGGTGGCGCCTCTTGGGGCTCGTTCTCCTCGTCGTAGAGGATGCGCTCGGCGGCGCCGTCCAGGTCGTCGTACTGGCCGCTCTTCAGCGACCAGAGGAAGGCGGCGAGGCCGAGCAGGCCCAGGAACAGGGCGGCCGGGATCAGGTAGAGCAGGATGGTCAAGGCGCCGCCGCCGCGCGTGCGGCGCCGCGCCGGCCCAGGCCGAGCCGCAGGGCGTTGCCGATCACGGTCAGCGAGGAGGCGGACATGGCGACGGCGGCGATCAGCGGCGTCACGAAGCCGGCGACCGCGAGCGGCACGGCGAAGAGGTTGTAGAGCAGCGCCAGGGCGAAGTTCTGGCGCACCAGGGTTTCGGAGCGGCGCCCGACCTCGAGCAGCTCGAGCACCGGCGCCAGGCGGTCGCCCTGGAACACCGCGTCGGCCGCGGTCTGGCTGATGTCGATGGCGCTCGAGGGCGACAGCGAGACGCTCGCGGCGGCCAGGGCCGGCGCGTCGTTGAGGCCGTCGCCGACCATCAGCACCCGGCGTCCCTCCCGGGCCAGAGCCTCGAGCCGGGCGACCTTGTCGGCCGGCGTCATCCCGGACCGCGCCACGGCGATCCCGAGCCGCCCGGCGACGGCCGAGACGCTCGGCGCGCGGTCGCCGGACAGCAGCTCGACCGCGAGGCCGCGCCGCTTGAGGGCGGCCACGACTTCGCCGGCGTCGGCGCGCAGCCGGTCTTCGAAGCCGAAGCGCACCGGCGCCCGCCCGGGCCGCTGGAGCCAGAGCTCCGGTCCCAGCCTGTCGACGCCTTCCGCCGCGGTCTCGGGCAAGCCGAGCCAGCGGCGGCTGCCGAGGCGGAGGATTCCGGCCGGCCCCTGGCGCTCCAGGCCGCAGCCCGGGATCTCGATCACGCCCTCGGCGGCGGCGACGCCGGGGCAGGCGCGCGCCAGGGCGCGGGCCAGGGGATGCTTCGAATTCGCGGCCAGGGCGGCCGCCTCCTCGAGGGCCTGCTGGGGCAGCCCCTCCCGGTGCAGCTCCGGACGCCCCTCGGTCAGGGTCCCGGTCTTGTCGAAGACCACCGTGTCGACCCGGGCCAGGCGCTCCAGGGCGGTCGCCGACTTCAGCAGGATGCCGCGCCGCAGAAGACGGCCGCTGGCCATGACCTGGACCGCCGGCACGGCCAGGCCGAGCGCGCAGGGGCAGGTCACGATCAGCACGGCGACGGCGATCAGCAGCGCCGGCTGCCAGGCGAGGCCGCCGAGCAGCGTCCAGCCGAGGAAGGCGGCCAGCGCCGCCAGGTGGACCACCGGCGCGTAGATCCGCGACAGCCGGTCGGCGAGACCGACGTAGCGCGCCTTGCGCTGCTCGGCGCACTCCATCAGGCGCACGATCTCGGCGAGCAGGGTGCGCTCGCCGGTCGCCGTCACGCTCAGGCGCAGCGGCGCGCCGACGTTGATCGTGCCGGCGAAGATCCGGGTGCCGGGGCCGGCCGGCTGCAGCAGGGTCTCGCCGGTGATCAGCTGGCTGTCGATCTCGGAGCTGCCGGCGGCGACCTCGCCGTCGACGGCGATGCGCTCGCCGGCGGCGACCAGCACCGTGGCGCCCGGCTCGACCTGCTCGGGCGGCACCAGGGTCCGGCTGCCGTCGGCGCCGAGCAGGGTGACCGCCTGGGCGCCGAGGGCGAGCAGCCGCTCGGCCGCCGAGCGGGCACGGCCTCGCGCGCGGCGGTCGAGGTAGCGCCCGACCAGCAGGAAGAACAGCAGGGTGATGGCCGAATCGAAGTAGGCATGGGCGCCGCTGGTCGCGGTCTCGTGCAGGCTCATGCCGGCGGCGAGCAGGACGCCGAGCGAGATCGGCACGTCCATGTTGGTGCTGCGCGCCTTCAGCGCCGCCAGCGCCGAGCGGAAGAAGGGCCGGCCGGAATAGGCGATCGCCGGCAGCGCGATCAGCGCCGAGAACCAGTGCAGCAGGTCGCGGGTCGCCGAGCCGGTCTCCTCGCCGGCGCCCGACCAGACCGAGACCGAGAGTAGCATGACGTTGGCCGCGGCGAAGCCGGCGACCGACAGGCAGCGCAGCAGCTCGGTCTCGCTGCGCGCCTCCTCGGCGGTCAGCCGCGAGGGCTCGTAGGGCACGACCTTGTAGCCGAGCGCCTCGACGGCGCGCGCGATCTCCGCGGCGAAATGGCGCTCGCCACGCCAGGCGACGCTCAGGCGGCGGCTCGTCAAGTTGAGCCGCGCCTGCTCGACGCCGGGCAGGGCGTCGAGCGCGCGCTCGACCCGGCGCACGCAGCCGCCGCAGTGGATGCCCTCGACCAGGAGGTGCAGGCGCCAGGCGCCGTCCTCGGCGAGCTGCACGTAGGCCGCGGCGTCGATGCCGGGCGCCTCGGCCGCCGGCGTCGGCCGTGCCGACGGCGGGGCGGCGGGGCGGGCGATCGGGGTGGCTGGCCCCGTCTCGGTCAGGCTCATGGCGTCACTTCACGACCAGGCGCTGGACGGACTCGTGGCTGTCCGGCCCCCGGTGCACGACCAGGCGCAGGTCCCAGGGCCCGGGCGGCAGGGTCTCCAGGGTCGCGGCGTAGCGGCCCCGCTGCACGGCCTCGAAGGCGACCTCGCGGTCGAGCGCGGCGAGGGTCGGCCGCTCCAGCGTCGCCACGACGCGGTCGGCGGCGAAGGCCCGGCCCTCGCGGTCGGCGACCGCGAGCCGCAGGTCCAGCGCGCCGGGTCGCTCGCTCGCGCCGGCGACCTCGACCTGCCAGCCGAGCTGCTCTTGCGCCTCGGCGGCGGCCAGGGCCTTGTTGTATTCCATGCCGCGCCGGAAGTAGTTGTGCTCGACCAGCCCGGTCCAGCTGTCGAGGGCGACGGCCACCATGATGCCGTTGACCAGCAGCACGACCCCGAACATCCCGACGAAGGTCCAGGGAATCCAGCGCCCGTTGTCGAACAGGCGCCGGCGCAGGGAGGGC
The DNA here is from genome assembly GCF_040905785.1 of Tistlia sp. Lineage (NCBI taxonomy): Bacteria > Pseudomonadati > Pseudomonadota > Alphaproteobacteria > Rhodospirillales > Rhodovibrionaceae > Tistlia > Tistlia sp. The sequence continues at coordinate 20,531 of NZ_JBBDQW010000038.1, read as the reverse complement.
AGGGAAGTCTCGGTCGGGCTCATCGCTCGGGTCCCCTGAAGACGCTGTCGTAGACCACCGTCTCGCCGCGGCTCGGGTCGGTCAAGGTGAAGGTGACCGGCCGGCTCGGTTCGGTCACCTCGCTGCGCGGCGCGCGCACCTGGATGTCGTAGGTGGCGACGGAGTCAGGCTCGGCGACCAGCGGCACCCGCTGGCCGCCGGCCTGCTGGCCGAGCACCTCCATGGTGGCGCCGGGGATGCCCTCGAAGGTCAGCACGAAGGCGCGCGGCTCGCGCGTCTTGTTCAGGAGCTTGACCGTGTAGCCGTTGCGGATGTCGCCGTTCGACAGGGTCACGAACAGCGGGTTGCGCTCGTGCAGAACGTTGATGTCGAGGGTGTCGCGGAACAGCAGCTGGCCCAGCATGATCGCCGACACGCCCACCAGCAGCAGGGCGTAGAACAGCGTGCGGACGCGCAGCAGCTTGTAGCGCGGCTTCGGCTTGCCCTGCTCGGCGGCGATCTGGTTCGCCTCGGTGTCGTAGGCGATCAGGTTCGGCGGCCGGCCGATGCGCGCCATGACGTCGTTGCAGGCGTCGATGCACAGGGCGCAGTTGATGCATTCGAGCTGCTGGCCGTCGCGGATGTCGATGCCGGTCGGGCAGACCGCGACGCAGGCCTTGCAGTCGATGCAGTCGCCGCGTTGGGACCAGTCGTCGTTCTCGCCCTTCTTCAGCTTGCCGCGCGGCTCGCCGCGCCAGCGCTGGTAGGTGACGATCAGGGTGTCCTCGTCGAACATCGCGGCCTGGAAGCGCGGCCAGGGGCACATGTAGGTGCAGACCTGCTCGCGCGCCCAGCCGGCCAGCAGGTAGGTCGTCGCCGTGAACAGCCCGATGAACAGCCAGACGGTCTGGCTGGCCTCCAGGGTGGCGAGCTCGCGGACCAGGGTGGGGGCGTCCTTGAAATACATGATCCAGGCGCCGCCGGTGACCAGCGCGATCAGCAGCCAGACGCCGTGCTTGGCTGCCTTGCGGGCGACCTTGCCGGCCGAGAGCGGCTGGCGGTCGAGGCGCATGCGGGCGTTGCGGTCGCCCTCGATCAGGCGCTCGACCCACATGAAGAGGTCGGTCCAGACGGTCTGGGGGCAGGCGTAGCCGCACCAGACGCGGCCGGCGAGGGAGGTCACGAAGAACAGGCCGATCGACGCCAGGATCAGCAGACCGGTCAGGTAGTAGACCTCCTGCGGCCAGATCTCGATGAAGAAGAAGTAGGCGCGCCGCGCCGGCATGTCGATCAGTACGGCTTGGTCGGGCGCCCCGGGCCCGCGGTCCCAGCGGATCCAGGGTACCAGGTAGTAGATCGCCAGCAGGATGCCGAGCGCCGCCCACTTCAGGCGCCGGAAGGTGCCTCGGACCTGGCGCGGGTAGACCTTCACGCGGTCGGCGTAGAGCGACTGCCGCGGGGCGTCGACGCCGGCCGGCGCCTGCTCGGCCTCCTGGCGCTTCAGCGTGGCCTTCTGCTCGCGGACCGAGGCCACCTCGTCGGCTGTGATGTCGTCGGCCACCTGTTCGGCCATGCTCTGCGGGCCCTCGCCGTCAGCGATTCGGCCGCCGCCCGGAGGGGCGGCAGCGCGATGCCAGAGATGCGCCGCCCGGCCGCCTGCTGCATTGCGGTGGATCAAATCGGCCGGCGATGGTGGGAAGGGGGCTACTCGCCGCCGCCCAGCGAATGGACGTAGATGCTGAGCATCTTGATGGTGTTCTCGTCCAGGCGGCCGGACCAGGCCGGCATGACGCCGTGCTTCGGCCGGGCCACCTGGTCGATCACCTCGGCGCGCGTGCCGCCGTAGAGCCAGACGGCGTCGTTCAGCCGCGGCGCACCCAGGTCCTGGACACCCTCGCCCTGCTCGCCGTGGCAGGCGGCGCAGTTGTCGAGGAACAGGCTCGCTCCGGCCTCGAGATCGGCCTCGGTGCCTTCGCCGCCTCCCGACAGCGAGAGCACGTAGTCCGCGACCTGGCCGACCTCCTCGCGCGCCAGCATCTCGCCGAAGGCCGGCATCTCGGAGATCCGGGTGTCCGGGTCGTCGTTCCAGCGGATGCCGTGCTGCACCGTCGTGGAGATCGCGTCCAGCGTGCCGCCCCACAGCCAGACGTCGTCGGCCAGCACCGGGAAGCCGCCGGGATTGCCGGCGCCGCCGACGCCGTGGCACTGGGCGCAGTTCTCGTTGAAGACGGCCTGGCCGCCACGTCGCGCGAACTCGAACAGCCGGGCGTCGTCCGGGATCGCCGCCAGCTCGACCTCGCGCAGGCCGTCGAGGTAGTCCGCCCGGGCGGCCTCCGCCTCGGCCAGCTGCTCGCGGATCTGCTCGCGGCTCGACCATCCCAGAAGGCCGTTGGTCGCACCCGTGACGTAGGGGATCGCCGGGTAGAACACGTAGTAGACCAGCGACCAGGCGATCGTCGCGTAAAGCACCCAGAGCCACCACTTCGGCAGCGGCGTGTTGAGCTCCTTGATGCCGTCCCACTCGTGGCCCGTCGTCTCGGTGCCGGTGACGGCGTCCTTCTCGATCTTCGTCGGCATCTTACTCGGGCCTCCGGTCGTCCCGGGTTTCGTCCGGGGCCTGCGGCCCGGACGGCGGGAGCTCGTCGCGCAAGGGAATGTGGGCGTGGTCCTGCATGCGCCGCTTGCGCCTGCGGCTCGGCCAGTAGACCCACAGGACGATGCCCACGAAGATCGCCATCAGCCAGACGACCCAGAAGCTGCGCAGGAAGGATCCCAGCTCTTCCATGGTCGGGCCTACTGCTGGCGCAGGTCGTCGGGGCGGACGTCGGTGAAGTCGACCATCCGCCCGAGGATCTGCAGGTAGGCGATCAGCGCGTCCATCTCGCTCGGCGGGCCCGGCCGGCCGTCGAAGTCGCCGACCGCGGCCTTGGGGTAGCGCGCGAGCAGGCCCTCGTGGTCGGCGGCCGGGTCGGCCTGATCCCTGAGGTCGGCCGCTGCGTTCTCGATCGCCGTCTCGTCGTAGGGCACGCCGACGGCGCGGTTGGCCAGCAGGTGGTCGGCGATGTCCGAGTCGGAAACCGGCCGCTCGTAGAGGAAGGCGTAGGGGGGCATGATCGACTCCGGGACCACCGAGCGTGGGTCGGCCAGGTGCGCGGCGTGCCAGTCGTTTGAGTACTTGCCGCCGACCCGGGCAAGGTCCGGCCCGGTCCGCTTGGAGCCCCACTGGAAGGGGTGGTCGTACATCGATTCCGCGGCCAGGGAGTAGTGGCCGTAGCGCTCGGCCTCGTCGCGGAACGGCCGGATCTGCTGCGAGTGGCAGAGGTAGCAGCCCTCGCGGATGTAGATGTTTCGCCCGCTCAGCTCGAGCGGGCTGTAGGGCCGCACGCCCTTGACCCGCTCGATCGTGGTTTCGATGGTGAACAGCGGAACGATCTCGACCAAGCCGCCGATGGCGACGGTGATCAGGGTCAGCACCAGCATCAGGCTGACGTTCTTCTCGATCTTGTGGTGCTTGTCGAGCAGTGCCATGACGGGGCCCCCTTACTCGGCCGGCAGCCGGTGGGCGGCGGGCCCACGCAGCACGACCTTTTCGTCGCGGATCTCGCCCCGCGCGGTCCTGACGAGGTTGTAGACCATGATCAGCGCGCCGATCAGGAACAGGACCCCGCCGAGCGCCCGGATCACGTAGAAGGGATGCATCGCGGCCACGGTCTCGACGAAGGAGTACTGCAGGAAGCCGAGCTGGTCGTAGGACCGCCACATCAGGCCCTGCATGATGCCGCTGATCCACATCGAGGTGATGTAGAGCACGATCCCGAGGGTCGCGATCCAGAAGTGGTAGCTGACCAGCTTGATCGAGTAGAGCCTCGTGGCCCCCCACAGCTTCGGCACCAGGAAGTAGACCGCGCCGAAGGAGATGAAGGCGACCCAGCCGAGCGCGCCCGAATGCACGTGGCCGATGGTCCAGTCGGTGTAGTGGGACAGCGCGTTGACCGGCTTCACCGACATCAGCGGCCCCTCGAAGGTGCTCATGCCGTAGAAGGCGACGGAGGTCACCAGGAAGCGCAGGACCGGGTCGGTGCGCAGCTTGTCCCAGGCGCCCGACAGGGTCATCAGTCCGTTGATCATGCCGCCCCAGGACGGCATCCAGAGCATGACCGAGAAGGTCATGCCGAGCGTCTGCGCCCAGTCGGGCAGGGCGGTGTAGTGCAGGTGGTGCGGTCCGGCCCAGATGTAGAGGAAGATCAGCGACCAGAAGTGGATGATCGACAGTCGATAGGAATAGACCGGCCGCTCGGCCTGCTTCGGGATGAAGTAGTACATGATCCCGAGGAAGCCGGCGGTCAGGAAGAAGCCGACCGCGTTGTGGCCGTACCACCACTGGATCAGCGCATCCTGGACGCCGGCGAAGAGGCTGTAGCTCTTGGCGCCGGTCCAGGACACCGGAACCGCGAGGTTGTTGACGATGTGCAGCATCGCGATGGTCACGATGAAGGCCAGGTAGAACCAGTTGGCCACGTAGATGTGCGGCTCGCGGCGCTTCATTATCGTGCCGACGAAGACGACCAGGTAGGCGACCCAGACGATCGCCAGCCAGATGTCGACGTACCATTCCGGCTCCGCATACTCGCGGCTCTGGGTCACGCCGTTGATGTAGCCCCAGGCGGCCATGACCAGGAACAGCTGGTAGCCGAAGAACAGGAAGTAGCCGGCCTCCTCGCCGCCGAACAGTCGCGTCCGGCAGGTCCGCTGCACGACGTAGAGCGAGGTCGCGATCAGCGCGTTGCCGCCGAACCCGAAGATCACGCCCGAGGTGTGGACCGGCCGCAGGCGGCCGAAGGTCGTCCAGGCCTCGTTCAGGTTGAGCGCCGGGTAGGCGAGCTGGAAGGCGATGACGATGCCGACCAGGAAGCCGACGACGCCCCAGAACATGGTTGCGATCGTCAGCAGCCGGATCGGGCCGTCATCGTAGGGCGAGGCCGGATAGCGGCCCGCCACGACGGCGCTGTCGGACATGGTTCCCCTCTCTTCGTCGCAGCCGGACGCCCTCGCGCCGCGGCCCGCTGGCAGGAGAAAGCCGCAGGAGGAGCCTTCCCGACATTGATCTGCGTCAATGCCCGCCGCTTGCGTCCCGGGCTGTCTTGGCGCCAGGCTCGACCCGCCCGGCGCGCCGGGCCATCATAAGCCGGACCGGCAGGGCCGGAAAAGGGCAGGGCCGGAAAAGGGGAGGGAACGATGAGCGAGCAGGTGGCGGTGCTGTCCAGCGGCGTGCCGCGGATCAACCGGATCTCGGCCGACCAGCCCTGGACCTGGCTGGCCCGCGGCTGGGTCGACCTGCGGGCAGCCCCCGCGGTCGGCCTCGGCTACGGCGCGCTCTTCGCGCTGGTCGGCTTCCTGGTGCTGGCGCTGATGGCGGCCTGGGACCTCTTCGAGCTGTTCCTGCCGCTTGCCGGCGGCTTCCTGCTGGTCGCGCCGGTGCTCGCCGTCGGTCTCTACGAGACCAGCCGGCGGCTCCAGGCCGGCGAGCCCTGCTCAATGCGACTGGCACTGACCGCCTGGCAGCGCAACCTCGGCCAGGTGGCGCTGCTCGGCGTGGTGCTGCTGCTCTTCTTCATCGCCTGGATGCGCCTCGCCTCGCTGATCTTCATGCTGTTCTTCGCCTACGACCCGCCCTCGCCGAGCGGCTTCCTCGAGCACGTCTTCCTGCGCTGGGAGTCGATCCCCTTCCTGCTGGTCGGCGGCGGCATCGGCGCCCTGCTGGCGACGCTGGTCTTCGCCATCGCCGCGATCTCGGCGCCGATGCTGCTCGACCGCGACGTCAACGTCGTGGTGGCGATCGCGACCAGCGTCGAGGCGGTGCGCCGCAACCCCTTCCCGATGTTCGTCTGGGCCTGCCTGATCGTGCTGTTCATCGGCGCCGGCCTGGCGACCTTCTACCTCGGCCTGATCGTCACCCTGCCGATCGTCGGCCACGCGACCTGGCACGCCTATCGCGACCTGGTCGCGGCGCCGGAGCCGGCCGAGCCGCGGGAACTGTAGGCGGACCGCTCAGCGGTCCTCGCCGCGCGTGTCGAGGGCCAGGGCGATCTGGGGCGTGCAGGGCAGCAGTGGCGTGGTCGTGGACTCGGCTGGGCCCTGCCAGCGGCGCAGCAGCGCCACCGCCATCAGTGCCGTGAGCAGCGCCGCCGCGTGGAGGAACAGGCCGCCGGGGCCGAGCCAGCGCATCTCGAGGCTGGCGAGGATCGGCCCTAGGGCGGCCCCGAGTCCGTTCAGCAGCACAAGGCCTTGCGCCGCCGCCAGGGTCTCCTCTGCCCGCAGGCGGTCGTTGGCGTGGGCGACGCAGAGCGTGTAGAGCGGGATGCCGAAGCCGCCGAACAGGAAGCCGAGCGTTAGCAAGGCGGGCAGGCCGGCCTGCTCGGCGAGCGCCAGGCCCGTCCCGGCAAGGGCGGCGCCGAGGCAGGCGCCGGCGATCACCAGGCGGCGCGGATGCCGGTCGGACAGCCAGCCGAGCGGCCACTGCAGAACCAGCGCGCCGAGTAGCACCACGGCCATGAAGGCGGATATGCCGGCGGTGTCGAGGCCGACGTCCTGGGCGAATCTCGGCCCCATTCCCCAGAAGGCGCCGAGCGCCAGGCCGGAGGTCATGGCGCCCAGCGTGCCCAGCGGCGAGGTGTTCAGGAGCCGACGCAGCTTGAGCGGCGCCTGGCCCGCGATCGTCGGCGGCCGGCTCGGCAGCAGCGTGATCGGGACCAGGGCGAAAGAGACCAGCACCGAGGCGACGAGGAACAGCACGATGCCCTCCGTCGGCGCCAGGTTGAGGGCGCCCTGGCCCAGCGCCCAGACGCCCATGGTGACCATACCGTAGAGCGCGAGCAGGCGCCCGCGCGTCGCCCGCACCGCATGGGCGTTGAGCCAGCTCTCCGTGACCAGGATCATGCCGGCGTAGGCGAAGCCGGTCACGGCGCGCAGCAGGATCCACGCCGGTGCGTCAAGGAGCAGCAGGTGCATCAGCGGAACGGCCGAGGCGATCGAGGCGAAGCCGGCGAAGGCCCGGATGTGACCGGCCGAGCCGACCACGCGCGGCAAAAGCAGGGAGCCGAGCGCGTAGCCGGCGAAATAGGCCGACATCATCGCGCCGATCGTCTCGCCGCGGAATCCCTCCTGGCCGGCGCGCACGACCAGGAGCGTGCCCTGCAGCCCGTTGCCGAGCACCAGCAGGCTGACGCTGATCAGCAGCGTCGCCACGGGGCCGATCACGAGTCCCGATCGGTTCTCGGCGTCGCTCCCCACCCGCCGTCGCGATCCCGCAGCCTCGCCCATGCCCTCTCCCCCGGGACCGGCGCCCGCCCGAGCGCCTCGACTGGGATCAGACGCCGTCGGGCGGGCCGATGTCGAGCAGCTCTCGGGCTGCCGCGGCGACGGCGGCGCCGTCGCCGGTGGCGCTGAGGCGCGGCCACTCGATCTGGCCGAGGTCGAGCGCGAGTTGGCGCTCGACGACGGTCGGCGTCGCGTCCGAGACGTCGCGCCCGCGCCGCGCCGCGCGCTGCTTGAGCAGCTCGTCCGGCGCCTCGAGCCAGATGGCTTCAAGCGGCAGGCCGAGATCGGCGGCGATCTCGCGGACGTCGTGACGCTCCCCGGGACGGGCGAAGACGGCATCGACCACCACCGGCCAGCCCGCGACCAGGGCCATGCGCGCCTCGGCGAGCAGCAGCTCGTAGACCTGCCGGTTGACGTCGCGGCCGTAGGCCTGCTCCGGCAGCCTTTCCTCGGGGGCGACGCCGAACAGCCGCTTGCGCAGCAGGTCGCTGCGCAGGTGCAGGGCGCCGAGCGGCCCGGCGAGGAGCGGCGCCAGGCTGCGCGCCAGGGTCGACTTGCCGCTGCCGGAGAGGCCGCCGACGACGATCAGCCGCGGCCGCGAGGGCTCGAGGTAGCGCTCGGCGGCGGCCAGGTAGGCGAGCGCCTGCGCTTCACCCGCCGCGCGCTCCCGCTCGCTGCGCTGCGCCGCCAGCCCGAGGGCCGTCACCTTGGCGCGGACGGCAGCGCGGATCGACAGCAGGACCGGCAGGGCGCGCAGGGAGGCGCTCTGGCCGCTGCGCCCGAAATAGCGGGCGCAGGCCGCCGAGGCGAGGTCGCGCAGTCCGCGGACGTCGAGGTCCATCAGCAGGAAGGCGAAGTCGTAGAGCAGGTCGACGTTGGCGATCTCCTCGCTGAACTCGATGCAGTCGAACAGCGTCGGCTCGCCGCGCCAAAGCACGATGTTGGCCAGGTGCAGGTCGCCGTGGCAGCGGCGGACCAGGCCGCCGGCACGCCGCGAGTCGAGGATCGCGGCGACCTCGGCGACCGCCTCGGCGGCGGCGGCGCTGTAGCGCGCGATCCGCTCGGCCGGCAGGATCTCGCCGAGGTCCGCGCAATCCGCCACGTTCTCGGCCACGACGCGGCGCAGGTAGGCGGCGCCGCCGAAGGGCTTGCCCAAGCGCTCCGCGAACTGGTGGAAGGCCATCACGCCGTCGACCAGCCGCTCGACCAGCGGTCGGTCCAGGCCGCCGCTCTCGGCCAGGCGGTCGAAGCGGTCCTCCTGGTCGAAGCGGCGCATCACCAGCACCCACTCGACGGCCTGCTGCTGCCCGGCCTCTTCCTGACGCTCGGCCTCGGCCTCGCCGAAGCACAGGGTGCCCGTCTCGTCGAGCAGCAGCGGCACGACCGCGAGATAGAGCTCCGGCGCGGTCCGGCGGTTGAGCTCGAGCTCGCGGCAGAGGGCGGCGCGGCGCGCCTCGAGGGTGGTGAAGTCGAGGAAGGAATAGGCGACCGGCCGCTTCAGCTTGTAGGCGCGCTCGCCGGCGAGGAAGACGGTCGCGACGTGGGTGTCGATCCGCTCGACCGCCGCGCCGTCCAGGCCATAGCTCGCCGGCTCGGCGAGGAAGGCCTCAATGGCCGCGCGGTCGCAGGAGGTGCCCGGGCCCTCGGCCGGCGAAGCGGTCATCAGGCGGCCACGGCGGCGCGGTTCCGCCGTCGCGGGCGCTGGTAGAGGAAGGCCAGGGCGATGAGCGTCACCACGACCGGCGGCAGGTAGATCAGCCCGGCGATCTCGGGCGTGCGCTCGGCGAAGTCCTGGAGCGTGAGCTGCAGGCCCTCGAGTCCGCCGACCGCAATCACCGCCGCGGCCAAGCGCCGCGGCCGGCCGCGGCGGTCGAACTCGCCGCCCAGCATCGCCGCGAGGCCGATCGCGACGAAGGCGATGGTGTAGAGCGGCACCACCATGCGCTGGTGGAACTCCGCCATCAGCTGGGGGCGGTAGCGCGTGTCCTCCTCGACCTCCGGAGGCCCGAGCAGCTCGCCGAGATAGCGCTCCGGCGGCTCGCGCCAGCGCCAGGGTATCTGGTCGGCGCCGGTCATCGAGCCGAGCTCGACCGAGTAGCGGTCGAACTCCAGCATCGACAGGCGTCCCTTGGTGGCGTCGAACTCCTGGCGGTTGCCCTCGCCCATCACCACCATGGTCCCTTCGGGCGCCTTCACCAGCGCGCCGCGCTTGGCCATGATCGTCACCGGCTGTCCGCTCTCGCGCTGGTCGTGGACCAGGATGCCGAGGAGCTCGCCGTTGTCGAGGCGCTCGCGCACGTAGACCGTCAGGCCGTCCTCGATCTCGTTGAACACGCCGTCCTGCACCAGCACCGTCGAGAGGTCGTTGCGCAGCTCGAACTGCAGGTCCTTGAAGGCGCGGAAGGAGGCCGGCTGCAGGTAGATCGTCATGCCGTAGCCGACGATGACGCAGATACCGCACAGGAAGACGGCGGCGCGCGCCAGCTGGCCCTGGCTGAGGCCGGCCGCCCGCAGCACGACCAACTCCCGGTCTCCGACCATCTTGTTGTAGACGAAGAGCACCGCGACGAAGGCCGCGATCGGCACCACGACGCCCAGGAAGGACGGCATCAGCAGGGCGGCGAACAGCAGGAACTTGTCGGCCGGCAGGCCGCGGTTGACGATGTAGTCGAAGAGCCGCAGCGACTGGGTCAGCCAGATCGCGAAGGTCAGGGCGATGGTCACCGCGATGGTCGTCCAGCCGAGCTGGCCGAAGATGTAGCGATCCAGGCTGCGCATGGCCGGCAGACTAGACCAGAACCGGGGCGCCTGGGAACGCCGTCCGTGCGGCCCGCCGCCGCACCCGTTCTGGGCTAGAAGCGGTAGCCGTACCGGATGCCGGCGGTGTCGAGGCCGTCGTTCTCCTCGCAGATGTCGCCGTTGGACATGTGCGAGTAGAAGGCCTGGAGCGAATGGTGCTCGTAGCGCACGCCGACCCCCGCGGAGACGCGCGACAGCACGGGGCAGCCGTAACCCTTCTTGTCGGCCGTCTGGCCGGTCAGGTTGCCGTCGTGGAAGGCCGGGCCCCACTGGGCCTCGAGGTAGAGCCAGGGTGTGACGTTCCACTCCCAGGTCAGGCCGAGATAGACGACGTTGATCTCGCCCTCGGTGTGGATGGTGCCGCCGATCGTCGGGCGCGGCGAGAACATGAAGTCGAGGAAGGCGGGCGAGGTGAAGAGGATCTCGCCGTTGATGTCTAGGCCGTCCTCTTTCTTGCCGCTCCACAGGCCGGCGTCGTGCTCCAGCACGCCGAAGCGCAGCTCCGACAACCAGCCGCCGTAGCCCTCCTGGGGATCCGGCTCCCACTGGGCGACCTGCGGCTGCTCGTGGCGGGCGGCGTAGAGCTCGTCGAAGGTGCCGGCGGGCGCCTGCGGCCGCCCACCAGCCATGGAACCGGCGGCCATGGAACCGGCGGCCATGGTACCCGCGGGCGTGGCCGGCGGCGGCTCGACGGCGATCGGCTGGGCGGCGATTGGCTGGGCGGCGGGCTCCGCCCGGCGCGGTTGCGCGGCCGGGACCGGCTGGCTGCGTGCCGGCTGTTCGGCGCGTAGCGGCGCGGCGGGTGGCGCGCTCGCGGCGCCGCCCAGCGTCTGGACGCCGCCGCCCGAGACGATCACGGTCGGGCTGTCGGGCTGCTGATAGCGCCCCTGCGCCGGCTGCTCGGGGAATGGGTCGCCCGCCTGCGGAGAATAGGGCGAGCCGTAGGAGGGCTGCACGTAGGAGGCGGTGCCGTAGGCCGGCTGTCCATAGGGCGCGGCGTAGCCCTGGCCATAGGGCGAGGCGTAGCCCTGGGGGTAGCGGTTGGCCGGCGCGTAGGGGTTGGCCTGCGGGAGGACCTGCGGCTGGGCGTAGCCCTGGGGATAGGGCTGCTGGGCGTAGGGCGCGGGGTAGCCGCTCTGGGCGAGGGCCGCGCCGCTGCCCAGGATGCTCAGCGCGGCGGTGGCCGCCATGAGGAAACGCATCGACATCGACATTCCCACCCGATCTACCCCACCCGATCTGCCAGCCGCCCGGCCTGATCCCTCGGGCCGGTCCGACCGCCTTAGCACGCGGCCGGCCGCGATGCCAGCGCCTCGGGCTTGGTGGTGGGCGGGCCAGGAAAGGCGCGATCCGGGGGCGCCGCTGCGCCCTCGGACCTGCCGGCTCAGATGCAGTAGCTGGCGAGCGGCGGGAAGCCGTTGAAGCCGACCGAGGCGTAGGTCGTGGTGTAGGCACCGGTCGAGAGCAGCCGAACGCGGTCGCCGACCGCCAGGTCGAGGGGCAGCTCGTAGCCCGCCTTGTCGTAGAGGATGTCGGCGGAATCGCAGCTCGGCCCCGCCAGTACCACCGGCCCGGCCGCGCCGCCGTCGCGCGGCGTCAGGATCGGGTAGCGGATCGCCTCGCCCTCGGTCTCGGCGAGCCCGGAGAAGCGGCCGATGTCCAGGTAGACCCAGCGCTTGTCTTCGGCATAGGACTTGCGGGCGACCAGCACGACCTCGGCCTCGATGACGCCGGCCTCGCCGACCATGTAGCGGCCGGGCTCGACGATGGTCGCCGGGACGTGGTTGCCGAACTGCCGTGCCAGCGCCTCGGCGATGCGCGCCCCGTAGGCGTCGATGCCGCCGATCTCTTCGCGGTAGCGGGTCGGGAAGCCGCCGCCCAGGTTGACCAGCTTCAGCTCGATGCCGGCCTCCTGCAGGCTGGCGAAGACCATCTTCGCCGCGCCCAGGGCGACGTCCCACTGCTCGGTGTCGGTCTGCTGCGAGCCGACGTGGAAGGAGACGCCGTAAGGCTCCAGGCCGCGCTCGCGGGCGCGCACCAGCAGGTCCGCGGCCATCTCGGGCGCGCAGCCGAACTTGCGCGAGAGCGGCCACTCGGCGCCCTGGGTCTCGACCAGGATGCGGCAGAAGACGCGGCTGCCCGGCGCCGCTTCGGCGAGCTTCTCGAGCTCGGCCTCGCTGTCGAAGGCGTAGAGGCTGACGCCTTGGGAGTGCGCCCAGGCGATGTCGGCCTGCTTCTTGATGGTGTTGCCGAAGGAGATCCGCTCCGGACCCGCGCCGGTCGCCAGCACCATCCGGATCTCCTGGGCGGAGGCCGTGTCGAAGCAGGAGCCGAGACGCTCCAGCAGCGCCAGGATCTCGGGCGCCGGATTGGCCTTGACGGCGTAGTAGATCGAGGCCGAGGGCAGCGCCGCGGCGAGCGAGCGGTAGCGCTCCTCGACGACGTCGAGGTCGAGCACTAGGCAGGGCGTGGCGGGACGCTGCTCCGCGAGGAAGCGGGCGATCTTCGGGGTCATCGGCGGAGGCTCCTGGGGGCCGGCGGGAATCCGTTCACGGAAATTCCCGAAAGGGAGTCGTGGTCTCGAGCAGCGAGGGAAGAAGCTGGGCGTCAGCCCCTCGTACTGCTCGACGGCACGTCCCGGCCGAGTAGCATCCAATAGTCCCAGCGCAGCGAGGGCGCCGAGGTCGCGTCGCGTGTCGCCAGGAAAAAGTAGTGTGGGAGAGCCGCAAGCGGCCTGCGTGTCGTCATTGCACCGTCTCCGTACCGGCTTCGCCCTGGGGCTTGGGCCGGCGGCCAAATCAACGAGATCCGCTGGGACGTCGTTGCGTGGCCGTTCGGGACGACCAGAGGCACGTGCGCATTTGCGTCGGAAGCGGAATATGGAGCTTTCGGCCGCCGGCGCAAGTGAAAATTTCAAGGCGGGCGGAGCCGGGAAAGCGAGGCCCGTTAAGGGTTTGGCGACACCTTCCACGACCGTCTTCGCGGCTTTGCGGTTGCGCCTCCGGGCCCTTTTCTCTATGCGGCGCGGCGCAGCGGCCGCTGGCCGGAATCCGCGCCCGCCCGGGGCCCAAGCAGGAGCGTCGAAAGCCGATGGCCGAGCCGAAGAAGTATCTCGCCTTCTCCCGCCGCCTCGTCATGGTCGGCTTCGGCTCGATCGGCCAGGGCGTGCTGCCGCTGATCCTGCGCCATCTCGAGATCGCGCCAGACCGGATCGAGATCCTGTCGCCGGACGAATCGGGCCGCCCGGTCGCCGAGGAGTACGGCGTCCTCTTCCGCGCGGTGGCGCTGACGCCTGACAACTACCGCGCCGAGCTGGAGCCACGCCTCGGGCCCGGCGACTTCCTGCTCAACCTGTCGGTCGACGTCTCCTCGATCGTCCTCTTCAGCTTCGCCGCCGAGCGCGGCGCGCTCTACCTCGACACCTGCATCGAGCCCTGGCCGGGCGGCTACACCGACGCCTCGGTGCCGGCCGCCCAGCGCACCAACTATGCCCTGCGCGAGCAGGCCCTGGCCGCCGGCCGGGCGCTGGGGCCCGGCGCGCCGACCGCGGTGCTGACCCACGGCGCCAACCCCGGCATGGTCAGCCACTTCGTCAAGCAGGCGCTGCTCGACATCGCCCGCGATACCGGCGCCGAGGCCGCGCCGCCCGTCGACCGCGCCGGCTGGGCCGCCCTGTCGCGCCGCCTGGGTGTCAAGGTGATCCATGTCGCCGAGCGCGACACCCAGGTGCCGACGACGCCGAAGCGGCCGGGCGAGTTCGTCAACACCTGGTCGGTCGAGGGCTTCTTTTCCGAGGGCTGCCAGCCGGCGGAGCTCGGCTGGGGCAGCCACGAGAAGGCCCTGCCGCCCGACGGCCGCCGCCACGAGTCGGGCTCCGACGCCGCGATCTACCTGCTGCGCCCCGGCGCCTCGACCCGCGTGCGCACCTGGACGCCGCTGGCCGGCCCGATCGACGCCTTCCTGATCACCCACAACGAGTCGATCTCCCTGGCCGACTACCTGACGGTGCGCGAGCCGGGCGGCTCCGGCGCGCTCTACCGGCCGACCGTTCACTACGCCTACCACCCCTGCGACGCTGCGGTGCTGTCGGTCCACGAGCTGAGCGGCCGGCAGTGGCAGATGCAGGAGAGCAAGCGCCTGATCGTCGAGGAGGTCCAGCCGGGCGGCATCGACGAACTCGGCGTGCTGCTCTGCGGCCACGCGCGCAACGCCTACTGGTACGGCTCGCGGCTGTCGGTCGACGAGGCGCGGGCCCTGGCGCCCCACAACAACGCGACCTCGCTGCAGGTCACGATCCCGGTGCTCGCCGGACTGATCTGGGCCTGCGAGAACCCGGCGCGCGGCCTGGTCGAGCCCGAGGAGCTGGACCACGAGCGGATCCTGGAGATCTGCCGGCCCTACCTCGGCCCGGTCGTCGGCGTCTACGGCGACTGGACCCCGCTCGATCGCCGCGAGACCCTCTTCGCCGAGGATCTCGACCGCGAGGATCCCTGGCAGTTCAAGAACGTCCGGATCGTCTGACAGGCCGCCGCGCGGGCCCGCTCGAGGGACCTGCTCGACCAAAACGACTCGACGTCAAGGCCCAAAGTGGCAATCCTGTGGCATGACCGACCGGAACGCGCGGCCCGGAAACCGGCCGCAGGAAACCCTGAACGGCCGTCTGCGCCGCGCCCGCGGCGGGCTGGCACGGGCCAAGGCGGCGACGGCCCTGGGCCTGACGGAGGAGGCGCTGCAGCGCGTCGAGGCCGGCATCGCCGAGCCGACCGTGCGCCAGCTCCGCGAGGCGGCTGAGCTCTACGGCGTCTCGGTCCACTGGCTGCTGTTCGGCGAGGGCGTGCCGGATCCGGTCCTGGCGCACCTCGGCGCCGACGTCGCCGCGCTGCTGCGCCAGTTCATGCGCGACCGCTTCGGCGCCTCGGCGGCCGAGCAGCTGACGCCTGAAGAGCTGCGCGAAGTCAACGACCAGGCCGACCGCCTGCAGGCGCTGGTCGGCCGTCTCGGCGGCTCCGGCGCGCGCGAGGTCGAAGGCTAGCGATGTCGCGTCCGGGCGCCGCCCTCGAGATCGAGGACCTGACCGTCGAGCGGCTCGCCGCGGCTTCGGAGGTCTTCGCCCAGGCCCTGGCCTGGCATGGAGCCTGCCTGGGGCAGGCGGCCGAGTCGGCCGAGGGCTTCGAGGCGCTGCTGCCCGACCTCCAGCTCTTCGCCCCGGCCAGCGAGGGCGCGCCCTACCTGCACTGCGGCCTGCGCACCACGACGGCCCTGATCTACGGCCGCGAGGTCGCCCTGGCCGTCGCCGGCCGCCGCACGCTGCCCGGCGAGCCCTCGGCCCTGGCGCTCTCGGCGGTCTACGGGGAGGCCGCGGCGGCGGGACGGCCGATCGCCCAGCACGTCCGCCTCGCACTGACGCTCGACGATATGACGCACCTCGTCGCCTACCACCGCCTGGTGCTGCCGCTCAGCCTCAGCCTCGGGCCGGCCGTGGGTGTGGTGACTCGCTTCGCCCACGGTCCAGGCCGACCAGCCGGACCAGCTCGTCCGCCTCGACCCAATTGATCCAGTCGTCGCTGTAGAGCCAGCTCGGCGCCAGGCGCCAGAGCTCGCCGAGCGGCTGGGCGTGGTGGTAGCCCTCGCGCAGGGGGTAGCCGCGGCGGGTGTCGTGCTCGCTGGCGACGCCGAGGATGGCGTCCGGCCGCCACTCGATCAGCGCCAGGCAGAGCGCGAGCTCGCCGAGCGGGCCCGCCAGGTTGCGCCCGCGCCAGCTCTCGGCGAGCCAGGCCTCGCCGTGCCAGACCAGGCGGCCGCGCAGGCGGTGGAGGATCGGCGCGCAGTCGAGCGGGCCCGGCAGCCGCTCGGCGGTCTCGGGGAAGAGCCGGCGCAGCTGGCTCTCCAGCAGCTCGGCCGCCGTCGCGCCGGCGAGATCCTCGTGGCGCATGGCCTGCTGGTGCACCCGCCGGCCCTCGAGGTCGGCGGTCTCGATCCAGAAGGCCCGGCCGGCCAGCAGGTCGAAGCCGGCGGCGCCGAACAGGCGTCCCGCCGGCTGCCCGCCGGCCTCTCCCGGCCGCTGCAGCGCGGCGAAGTCGCGGCGCACGCGCACGGTCAGGCCCAGCGCCTCGGCATCCTGCCGGCGCCGCTCGACGAAGGCGGCCGCGGCCAGGGGATCGAACTGCAGGGCGGGCTGCGCGCTCACGGAAGGTAGGCTCCCAGGGGTTGGCGCCAGCAAAGCCGAAAGCCCCGAGTCCCCTCAAACGCTAAACGGCGGCGTCACCACCCACGCGGCGGCGCCAAAGCTGCGCGCACACGGCCAGGGTGCGCGTAGGCAATCTGATCGCAGGTGAGGCCGCGAATCGGCCACGAAGGAAGCTCCCGCCCGGATGCGGCGCTCGCGACCGCCTCGCAGGGGCAAGGCTATCCGACGAGTGAGTCCAAGGACCCAGCCATGCCCGGACGGATGATGTCGGTGCGGCACCGAGGTGCTATCGAGCGACTCATCGCCTAGCTGCCGAGCCTGTCGCTTCCGCCTCGCACCTGTCTCGGCAGCTTCGGTCAGCGCCGGCAGAGACCGCCCGCCGCTGGCGTGTGGCGTTGGCCTTGCCGCCCCGTCCTGGCGGGCCTGCGCGCTGTCGGCAACAAGGAGAGAGAAAGGGATGCAAGCGCGCCGTCCGGCGCCGGCCGGACCGGTCGTGGCTGCTTTCCTGATGACGCTTTCATCGGCTTTTGGCCAGACCTACTTCATTGCCCTTTTCGCGCCGTGGCTGAAGGCGGAACTCGGACTGACCGACGGAACCTTCGGCGGCCTGTACACCCTCGCCAATGTGGCGAGCGCTGCCGTGCTGATCTGGGCGGGTGGCCTGGCCGATCGTTTCCGGATCCGCTGGCTGGCGGTTGTCGTGCTGCTCGGCCTCGCCGTCTGTTGCGCGGCTATGGCGAGCAACACGTCCGTCATCCTGCTCCTGCCCATCCTCTTCGGCTTGCGCCTCTTCGGCCAGGGCTCCTTGGGGCATCTTTCGATGACCGGCGTCGGGCGCTGGTATGAGCGCAGGCGCGGGAGGATGATGTCCCTGGCGGTGCTGGGGCTTCCCGCGAGCGAGGCTGCGCTACCGATCGTCGCCGTAGCCTTGATCGGGACTCTCGGGTGGCGTCCGACGTGGCTGGTGGCGGCTGCCGCGCTGTGCCTGGTGTCGGTACCGCTTGTGTTGGTGTTTCTTCGCAACGAGCCACCCACGCAGAGGATATCCCGGAACTTCGCTACGGAACGGCGCCATGGCCAATGGACGCGTGCGGAGGTGCTACGCAGGCCAGAGTTCTTCCTGCTGCTGTCTGGTGTGATCGCGCCTTCCTTTGTGATGACCGCAGTCTTTTTTCACCAGGTCTATCTGGTCGAGGTGAAGGGCTGGACGCTCGACTGGTTCGTCAGCTGGTTTCCCGCCTTCGCTGGCGTCAGCGTTCTGGCGGCGCTTCTGACTGGCGCGATCATCGACCGTCTCGACGCGAGGCGGCTCCTGCCCCTGTTTCTGCTTCCGATGGCTGGAGGCGTGCTCGTGCTCTGCCTGTTCGACTCTCGATACGCCGTGCCGGCCTTCATGGTCCTCGGCGCGATCACCAACGGCAGCGCGAAGACGCTGCTTGGCGCAATCTGGGCGGAGCTCTTCGGCACAAGACATCTCGGTGCCATTCGCTCCCTCGCGTTCGGGGTCCAGGTCTTCGCCTCTGCCTTGGCGCCAGGCCTGATTGGGGTCCTGCTCGATCTAGGGGTGAGCCTGGAGCTCCAGTACCTGGCGATGTCGATTTATGCGACCGCCGCTTCGCTCACCCTCTGGCTGCTCCTACCGAGCCTGTACCGGCTGTCGCCTTCCTGAGCACTCGGTGGCGCACTTCGAGTGCCGATACGCAAGGCGACCGTTGCGGCCTCGAAGGGCGGTCCTTTGCCACCCAGGCCGCAACGAGGCGGACAGTCCGGACGCGGCGCCTGACGGGGCCGCTACGGGCCCTGCTTCAGAAGCGTTTTGCCTCTCGGCGCGCGCTCCAATGGCGCGCTCAGGTTCGGTCATGGAGTTCTTCCAGGATGCGCCCGTGAAGCATAGCGTCCTGGGCACTATAGAGGACGAAGCGGACGTGCCTGGCAGTCGTCAGGTGCTGCAGTTCGTCCAGGACCGTCGAGAGCGCGATGCGTGCCGCAGGCTCTACGGGGTAGCCGAAAGCGCCAGTCGAGATTGCGGGAAAGGCGACAGAGCGGATCCGTCGCAGCTCGACCAGGTGCAGCGCGTTGCGGTAGCAGGCGGCCAGTAGCACGTCTTCCGGCTGGTCCCGGCCGTAGACAGGCCCCAGGCAGTGGATCACGTGGCGATTCGGGAGGCGGTGGGCACTGGTGATCACCGCTTGCCCGGGCCGGATCGGCGCAAGGGGACGGCATTCTTCCTCAAGGCCCGGGCCAGCTGCGGCGTGCAGCGCGCCCGCGACGCCGCCGCCGATCCGCAGCTCGGCATTAGCGGCGTTGACGACGGCTTCCATATCCGGCTGGTCCGCAATGTCGCCCTCCACGCATTCGATGAAGACGCCACGGCGATTGCGCATGGTCATGATGTCCTGCCTCCTCTAGGGCCCGGAGACGGACAGCCGCGGGTGCAGCCCGCGCGTCCTCCTCCGCCGCCTCCTGCTCAAGCCTTAGTTCCTCGCCGAGTTCCGGAGGGGGAGCGTCGCGGATCTCCTCGCTCCCGGGAGGAGCGCGCCGAGCCAGCAGGTGCTGCTGGATCGCCCGCCCCACCGTCTCCGAGCTGTCGAGCGCGGCCCTCGAGCCGCCGAGTGGTCGGTCCTTCCGTGTCGGATCCTCGCTCATCGCAGCGCGCGTGCCTCGCCCTGACCCAGGCCGCGCAGAGGCGCGACGATCTCCGGCCGGAGGCGGAGGATCTGCGGGGATCCGGGCCGGATCCTCGACACTCGCGCAAAGGACAGCACCGGCGCCAACAGCCGGTCGAGCCCCTCCGGGTCGGGCGCGAAGTCGAGGAGGGCGCCCAGCCTCCTGCCCAGCCGCGCGGCTTCCGTCGTCACGGCGGGCTCCGACCGGCCCAGCCGAAGCGCCAACTCAGGCAAGGTCGCCGACACCTCGGGCAGCCGGCAGAGGAGAAGCAGCAGCGCCATCGACTGCTCGGGCACATCCGCGCGCAGGACCTGGAGCGCCTCGTCGTACTCCGCTTCGCTGGGGACTTCTCCGCTCCGTTCGGATCTCAGGTGCTCGAAACGCCTGTCGAGCGTCCCTTTGAGAGCCTCCAGGGCTTCGGTCACGTTCCCGGCACGCACCGTCTCGATCTTGCGCATCCCCAGGTACGCGATCGCGACGCCCGTTTCGGCCTGGTAGCCGGCAATAACTCGGTAGCGGCGGTGGGTCACGTCGATCCGTCCCTGCGTGGCCGCCTCCTTCTCCTTCGTAGCCAATCTGTTCTTGTCCGAATGCAAGTCATTCCCTCCCCGAAAGGGCCCGGCGTCTAGCAGGAGGCCCTCGTGCTGATTGGTGGCTGCCGGCGCGGCAGCACCGGGCGTGGTAGGCGCCGTCAGGTCGGCGCCCGCGATCTTGTGAGCGCGGCGGTTCCGGACTTGTCGGGAATGCGCACGAGCCCCTCCGGCTTGTCCGCGAGGAATTCGTCCACGGCCGAAGTTACGCCCGGCCATAAGCCGCTGTGATAGTCGTGGAGTATCAGGATGCCGCCCCGGACGAGGCGCGGGTAGAAGAACTCCAGTCCCGCTTTCGTCGGCGCGTAGAGGTCAGCATCCAGGTGCACCAACGCGAAGCGCTCGCTCTCCGGCACTTGTGCCGCCGTCTCCGGAAACACGCCTTGGCAATAGTGAATGTCCGGCGCGGCCCCGACGAAGTCCCGCACCTCTGCCAAGCTTGCTGCGAGGCCGCCTGCCTCAGCCGAGGAAGGGTCGTCGCGCGCGTGCTCGAGCGGGAAGCCCTCGAAGGTGTCGAACAACCAGAGTGGCCGATCTGGCGCAAGGTGGTTGAGAATCTTGGCCGAACAGCCCTTGTAGACGCCGAGTTCGGCGAAAGATCCCGGCAGGTTGCTGCTCTGTAGCGCTTCGACGGTCGCGATCAGGAAGTAGAGGCGTGCATAGTCACCGCGATTGTTGGCCGTCGCGCCCTGCTCCCAGAAGGCCTGGTATCGCAATATCTCCGCGAACCGACGGGCGTAACGGTCCGGCCGGTACTGCACATAGCCGCGCCTGCTAAGCCGGTTCAGCAGCGGCATGATGGCGTAGGCCAAGCCGTGATTCGCCACTTTGCGGAAGGGCTTCGAGAGGCGCGAAACCCCGGCAGCCGCTGAATGCAGAACCTCCGCGTTAGCGAGCTCGGCGAGCTCGGCGGCCATGATTGGTGTTACCACTCCCACCTCTTCCGCCTCCTGTTCACTTTCTGATATTCACTATCGTGGGCTGGCGGAGAG